>NZ_JBEFNA010000003.1 GCF_040199715.1 Fusobacterium sp. SYSU M8D902 | reverse complement strand
GAAAAAAGCCAAAGAGATTAAAAAATCTCTTTAGCTAATTTTAAAACATATGCTATTAAATTTGCAACAGCCCCTTTTTTCTATTTTACATATCCATCTCTTGTTTTATTAGGTTCTTTTCATAGACTTTGAAGAATGGGAAGTATATAACAAGGCTCACTACTACTAAACCAAAATAAAAGATTAAGTTTCTAAAATCCAATGATGATAGATATCCTTGTATAAAGAATGGAGTAAATGAAGGATCTACTATATATCCCATTGAGATTATATTTAACTTTTGAGCTATGTATGTCAACGATACTGTTACAAGTGGTGTAACTAGGAATGGAATTCCTAAGATAGGGTTAAAAATTATAGGTGTTCCAAAGATTACAGGTTCATTTATTCCACAAATTCCTGGTACGAAGGCTAGTTTCCCTAAAGTTTTTAACTGTTCTGATTTACTTTTTAACATGAGTAGAATAAGTCCTAAGGTATTTCCAGCTCCTCCCAATACAGCAACTCTAAACATTTGTAAATTCATTAACATCTCTGGAGATTTTCCCTGTCTTACAAGTTCACTATTTATTCCAGTATTAGCTATTCCTATTGAAAAAACTATTGGGAATATTACTGAAGTTCCATTGATTCCAAACAACCACAAAATATTTCCAAATAGTAGAATTATTAGGTATCCCCAGATGTTGTTTCCAACCGATAAAGCTGGAGTAAGTAAAGCCATTATAATTCCTGGTATAGTTTTTCCTGTTTTAGCAAATATTACTGCACTCACTCCATATATTATAACAATATTTAAAAATAATGGAATTAGAGCATTCATAAATGATAAAACTGCTGGTGGTATATGTTCACTTTTAAATTTCCAATTAAATCTTTCAACTACCATTGATATTTCAACACTTATTAATGATATTACAATAGCTATAAACAATCCATCTGCTCCTAGATATTGCATCACAATCTTTCCATCCTCTATAGGTGCTGCTATCATTAGGAAAATTACCATCGAAATCAATCCAGAAGTTAAGTTATTTAACTTATATTCATTAGCTAAAGAATAAGCTATTGTAAAAGCTGTCATTAGCCCAACTACTCCCATTGTGAAATTAAATGGTCTAGTTATAATATCATAATTAGCCACTGCAAACTGTTTCCAACTAATCATAAATTTTAAAAATACATTACTTGTGTTCAAATCAACCATATCCAAATTAATAGGTGGATTTGCAACTATTAAAAACAGAGAACCTACAACTATTAGAGCAAGTGTCATCATCATTCCAACTGATATAGCTTGTAGATGTTTCTGATTAGCTATCTTACTTCCAATAGGTAACAATACTTTTTCTAACTTTTCTAAAAATTTACTTTCCATATCTTTCCCCTCTCCTTACTCTTGCCAAGGATTAAACTTAAAAGCCGAAGCAACTACATTTTTGGCATCATATTTTTCTAAAATCTTGTTATATCTCTCTTTATAATCATTATCAATCTCTTTTTGTGGTATAACTTTACTTGCCTCATTTAAGAAATGGAATGAATCTCTTCCCATCTCTGCTCCTCTTGTTGTATGCTTATCTAAAGCATAATCTGGAATCTCAGGAACATATCCCATTGCAAAGCTCTTTATAACTATATTTTTCAATAGATCACTTGATCTATCCTTTTCACATTGACACAGGTATCTTATAGCGTGTATAAAAAATATTGGTCTATCTCCATCTGCATATGAGTACTCTTTTCTCATCTGTCTTAAATTATTTATAAGTACTGCTGCCATTGGATCTCCCATTCCTATGTCCTCAACAGATATAGCAGTCAATCTTCTCCATAATTTTTCCTCCATCTGTGGTGATGTTATGTACATCTCATAAGCAAACTCACAAGCTGCCTCTACTTTACCTCTTCTAATTGATTTTTGTAATGCAGAGATAACTTCATCTCCTGGTAATCCATTTCTTGTTATTGTTCTTGCCCAAGGATCTGTTATAAATTTTTTTTCCATTCTCTTCTCCTTTTTATTGATTTTATTGTATAATATATTTGGTGATGCAATTGTTAGATATAAATTATTTAGTAAAAAAACATAAATTAAATGACTTAGAAAAAAATATATTACTCTATATCCAAGAGAAAACTCTTAAGGGTATAAAACTTTCTATTAGAGAGACAGCTAAAGAAAACTATACGTCAACTACTGTCATCTATTCGTGTATAAAAAAAATTGGATTCCGAGGTTTTACAGACTTAATTTTTCAAATAAAAAACTCTAATAATCCAATCCAATTTTCAAGTAGTATTGATCTCAAGATACCTGTTGAAATTTTAACAAGATACCCAGATCCCCTGATAATGTTTTGTTCTATTGGAATAGCAAATAATATTACCTCATATATGAACGAAAGACTCACACTTACTGGTCACCGTTCAATCTCCAATGGACATCTTCAACTTTTAGAGAACTTTATTAACAATAAAGTTATTTTAATTGTTGTTTCTGAATCAGGTGAAACAGAATCTCTTTTAGATGTTGTTAATTTAGCTCATAAAAATTCAATTCCCATAATAAGTTTTTTAGGTAAGAAAGATTCTACCATAGAATCTCTTTCCAATTACTCTTTCATTTTAAATCAAGGAGTATTTTTTGCTAATGTCATCTCTACTTTTGAATATTTATTGACTAAAATATAACAAAATTTAACAATAAAATCAATATTTCCAGGCAATAAAAAAACATTTTTCTAAATTTAGAAAAATGTTTTTTGTATTTCTTATTTAAATTTTGTTAATAACTCTTTGTACTGCTTTATCATAACTTTAAGCATACCTTTTTTTACAAATTGATACCACTTAAATGTCATTCCTTCCATTCCTCTTACAGAATCTATTAACATTCTTTTTAAAAACTCATACTCTTCAAAGCTCAATTTTAATTCCATTTGCTCTTTTGAATCAGCTACTGATTTTATATAATCAAAGAACTCTCCTAAATTTGCAGTTTGTGCTCCCATTGCTGATGATAAAAATTGTTTCTTTACCTCATCTATGAATTTAGATAAAAACTTTTTGTTGCTCTTATCTAAAACAACAGCTATCTTTCTCTTTCCCTTTCCTATTCTTTGAATACTGTTCATCATTCCCATCATTCCAGACATACTGTTCATCTGCATAGGATTCATTCCATTTGGATTTACTCTTTGTGTTTTCATAATTTCCTCCCTATATCTTTCCAATTACTTTTTCAATCTCTTCTACAGGTATTGCCCCTACTCTTACTATCTTAGGTTCATTACTCATATCTATTATAGTTGATTCCTCTCCCAATGGAGATTTTCCACCATCTATCAAAATTCCTACTCTCTCTCTAAATCTTTCAGAAACCTCATCATAAGATCTCGGAGTAGTTTCTCCAGAAATATTAGCACTAGTAGTTGGTAGTACCCCCCCTACTGATTCTATTATTTTTAAAGCTATATCTAAATTTGGCATTCTGATCCCTATAGTATCTCCCTTAGCTGTTAAGATATCTGGAACAAACTCTCTTTTTTTCAAAATGATTGTAAGTCCTCCTGGCCAAAATCTCTCTATCAATCTCTCTATTAGATCTCTATTCTTCTCATTTATATAAGCTATCTCCTCTACCTTGTCCACACTACTTACCAAAGCAATTATAGGAGAGTTATAACTTCTCTCTTTAGCTTGATATATCTTCTTTATTGCCTCTTCAGAGGTGATTAAACCTCCCACTCCATATACAGTATCTGTGGGATATACAACTATCTCCTTCTCCTCTAGCAACTCTTTTATTCTATTAAAATCTATGTTTTTTAAATCATATATCACTTTCATTTTATACACCTTATTTTTTAAACTCCTAATAATTTTATCATATCTAAATAAAAAAAGCTAGTAAAATACTAGCTTTTTCTCTCTAAATTAATTTTCCATTATTAATTTTTTCTCAAATAACTCAGAAACTGATTGATTATTAACAATTCTTCTTATTGCTTCAGCAAAAATCTCATCTACTGATAATACAGTTATCTTGTCTAATTTCTTTCTTTCTGGTAATGCTATTGAGTCAGTTATTATAACTTCTTTTAAAGGTGATGCTGCTAATCTTTCTATTGCAGGATCTGAGAATACTGCATGTGTACAACAAGCGTATGCTTCTTTAGCTCCTCTATCTATGATTGCTGCAGCTCCATTTGTTATTGTTCCAGCTGTATCTATCATATCATCTATGAAGATAGCTGTTTTACCTTGAACTTCTCCTATTAAGTTCATAACTTCTGACATGTTTGGTTTTGGTCTTCTCTTATCAATGATAGCGATTTTACAATCTAACCATTCAGCTAATTTTCTAGCTCTTTTTACTCCACCGATATCTGGAGAAACTACTACTACATCATCTCCATATAGACCTTTTTTCATAAAGTATTTTACCATTAATGGTAAAGCTTGCATATGATCAACAGGAATATCGAAGAAACCTTGAATTTGATCAGCGTGTAAATCCATAGCTATTATTCTTGTAGCACCTGATTTAGTTAGTAAGTTTGCTACTAATTTTGATGTGATTGGTTCTCTAGGATTTGATTTTCTATCTTGTCTAGCATAACCATAGTAAGGTATAATAACGTTTATACTCTTAGCTGATGCTCTTTTTAATGCGTCAATGAAAATTAATAATTCCATTAAGTTTTCATTAACAGGTTCAGAAGTTGATTGTACAACAAATACATCTCTTCCTCTTACTGTTTCGTCGATCTTTACGAATACCTCTCCGTCTTTAAATCTAACTACTTCTGCTTCTCCTAAAGGCAGCCCATACTTCTCAGCTATTTTCTTAGCTAAGTCCTTGTTTGAAGTTCCTGCGAAAATTTTTACATTTTCAGAATTAATCATTTTTTATTTCCTCCAGTCGGTTTTAATAATTTGTTTACTTCTTGATACAGCTAATGAGTTGTTAGGAACATCTTTTGTAATTACAGAACCAGCACCTACAAGAGCTTTTTCTCCTATGTTTACCGGAGCTACAAGCATTGTATCACTTCCTATAAATACTTCTTTCCCTATTGTTGTTTTAAATTTGTTTACACCATCATAGTTACAAGTAATTGTTCCTGCTCCTATGTTTGTGTTCTCACCAACCTGTGCATCTCCCAAATATGTGAGATGTCCTGCTTTTACTCCTTTTTCTAGAGTAGATTTTTTTACTTCTACAAAGTTTCCAATGTGAACTTTTTCTTTTAGATGAGATTTAGGTCTTAAATGTGCATATGGTCCCATAGTAACCCCATCCTCTATAATACTCTCTTCTATAACAGAACTTTCAATTCTTATGTTATTTCCTAATCTACTATCTATTATTCTAACATTGCCAATTAGTTCGCAATTCTCTCCAATAATTGTATCTCCTTGTAAAAATACTCCTGGATATAGTACTGTATCCTTTCCTATTTTTACACTTTCTTCTACATATGTATTTTCAGGATCAATAAGTATAACTCCCTCTTCCATTAACTCCTTATTTTTTCTAGCTCTTAAAACTTTATTAGCCTGTGCTAATTCAACTTTAGAGTTAACGCCTAAAATCTCCATATTATCCTCTAATATGAAACTTTGAACCTTTTTATTCTCTGAAACTTGAATACCAATTACATCAGTAAGATAGTACTCTCCCTTTTCGTTGTTGTTATTTATCTTCTCTAATGCTTTGAATAACTCTTTAGAATTAAAGCAGTATACCCCTGCATTTACCTCTTTTATCTTTTTGATCTCTTCACTCGCTTCTTTCTCCTCAACGATAGCTTTTACAAGATCATTCTCTTTTACAATTCTTCCATAACCAAAAGGATTCTCATAAATAGATGTAAGTATAGTTGTTGTTGCTCCATTTTTTTGATGATATTCATATAAAGATCTTAATGTGCTCTCTCTTAAAAGTGGAGTATCACCACATAAAATCATTACATCTCCATCATAATTAGATAATTTTTCTTTAGCTTGGATAACTGCATGTCCAGTCCCCAACTGTTCAGTTTGTAGAACATAGTCACAATTCTCCCCTACTACTTTTAATACTTCCTCTTTTTTATGTCCTAAAATTAATATGTTTTCTTCTGGCTCTAGTCCTGATAAAACATCTATTATTTTAGATATCATTGGGATTCCATTCACTTTGTGAATTACTTTAGGAAGATCTGACTTCATTCTAGTCCCTTTTCCTGCAGCTAAAATTAATGTTTTAAGTTTCATAAACTACACTCCTTTAAGTTATACTGTACAATTACTAAAAACATCTCATACGTGTTAAATTATATCATACTTATTTAACTATTTCAAGCTTAAGAAAAATCTTTTGAAAGTTTTTCATAAGCTTCATTTATTTCTTTTAATTTATTTTCGTGATACTCTTTTTCAGACTCGCTAGCATTTGTAAATTTATCTGGGTGATGTTGTTTTACCAGATCTCTGTAAGCCTTTTTTATCTCATCTTTTCCAGCATCTTTAGTAACACCTAATATAGTATAATACTTGCTTTTGTCTTCAGCATAACCAAAGGGATTTTCATAGTTTCCACTATACTGTTGTCTGCTATAGTTTCCACTAGCCTGACGAAAAAACTCCTCAAAATCACTTGCACCATTACTGTCATATCTATAATAGTAAGTTCTTCTCTTCGTGCTCTTAGGCTGATTTTTATTTTTTAAGTAATTTATCAATACAACAAGTAGTATTACCCAGAAAAAATTAACAGCAAACCATCCTAAAAAAGCTACTAATAAAAATACTATGAATAATACTGGAATCATTCCTACTGCTCTATTAAATCCAAAAGTCAAGCCAATGAATAGAAATAGTATCAGTATAAATGTTAACGAAATACTATAAATCATCTGTTCTCCTTATTTTTCCTTCTAAATCTTTTATCTTCTCTCTTACACTCTTCTCTCTAGGATCTATATCATAAGCTAATCTATACTCTCTTATAGCTCTCTCATAAGCTCCCATCTTTTCATATTTTTCAGCAAAATCCAAATGAGCTTTGTAGATATCTAAATCCAAAAATATTGCAAAGTCATAACTAGTAATAGCATTCATAATATCTCCAGCCCTAGAATATGCATTTCCTAGTAAAAAATGTCCAAATGCGAAATCTGGATTGATGTCCAGTGCTTTTTCAAACATCTCTATAGCTTTTTTATACTCTTCATTCTCATAGTAAAGTTGTCCTAAAAAAGCATATCCTTCCACTTTATTCTCTTTATACTCTAAAACTTTTTTATAAACTTTTATCGCACTTGCATAATCATTTTTATGATATAAAATAATAGCTAATTCTCTCAAGAGTTCAAAATCATTTGGATTGATTAAGAGTGACATTCTTACTTCTTCTTCCTTTTGTTTTAGTTTTTCAACCTCAAATTCAGCAAATAATTGTGTTTTTAATAGATCATTTTCCACTATAATTCTAACCTCCTTTTGATAGAATTTATACCTTATTATAACATAATTTTTATCGATACAAAAACTTTTTTAAAAAAGCTGTTATAAAGTTCTCCTTATAACAGCTTTTGAGTTTTATTTAATTAGAATGTGTACATTACACCTGTTCCTAAAATATAGATAACATCATTATCTACTATTGGTGAGTTAGCAATCTCTCCAGAAACTTTAGCAACACCTGTGAATCCCATTATAGAGATAGCATCATTTACTTTATAATTTCCTAAAATTCCAGCTCCAAATCTATGTGCTCCCTCTCCACTAAATGTACTATTTATCTTCTCTCCACCAGGTCTTCCTACCTCTCTTGAGTCAACACCAAAATAGTAATCCACGAAGTTAGAATCATAATATACATAGTTTATTGAAGGGATTATTGTCAACTTAGATGAAATTTGGTAAGGTCTATTTATTCTAAATGTAAAATGTCCTCCCTCTTCTCCATACTCAGCAGATACTGATGTCTCTAAGCTATATATTCCTGGATAGTATACTAATTCAGCTCCTCCCATTACATGAGTATCTCTATCGTCAATTCCTTTATATCCAGATTTCATATCACTATTTTTTACTTCATATCCACCAAAAGGCATTCCATATAGTGATAATACATAATTATCCTCTTCTATTAATTTGTAACCTAATGATAGTCCATATGTACTTCCACCCTTTATGAAAAACTTGTCATATTCTAAATCAACTATTGGTAATACATAGTCATTTTTATCATTATGATAAAGTGGAGTTGTCACTCCATACCCTATTCCAATATTTCCTGCTAATGCACTCTGTCCTAAAATAAATAAAGCTCCTAACATAGCCAATTTTTTATTCATAAAAATTCCTCCTAATAAATATTTTCATACATTTAATTTTAAAATTTTATGTTTCAATATCCTAATATCCCAACTAATTTTATCATATTTTTAAAAAAAAATAAACATTTATATATTTTTTATTACTATGTATTCATTTTAATTTATTTCCAATCAAAGGTTTCTTTTCTTAGACATCTTTCTATACAAAATTTAATTTAATAATTGACACTTTCATATAGATATGATATATTTTAGTTATAAATTATACAACTTGATAGACATCATAAAAATTTGTTTAGGAGGTTTTATTTATGAAATATGCAGAAGAAGGTTTACAATATCACATTGGATTAAGAAAAGGTGATGTTGGTAAATATGTTATTTTACCTGGAGATCCAAAACGTTGTGCTAAAATAGCTAAACATTTTGATAATGCAGTACTAGTTGCTGATAGCAGAGAATATGTTACATATACTGGTTATTTAGATGGAGTTAAAGTTAGTGTTACTTCTACTGGTATAGGTGGTCCATCTGCTTCTATCGCTTTAGAAGAATTAGTTAAATCTGGTGCTGACACTTTCTTAAGAGTTGGAACTTGTGGTGGAATGCAAACTGACATAATGGGTGGAGATTTAGTTATTGCTACTGGGGCTATCCGTATGGAAGGAACAAGTAAAGAGTATGCACCTATCGAATTCCCAGCTGTTGCAAATTTAGATATAACAAATGCTTTAGTTCAAGCTGCTAAAGACTTAAACAAAAAATATCATGTTGGAATTGTTCAGTGTAAGGACGCTTTTTATGGACAACACGAACCTGAAACTAAACCTGTTGATTATGAATTAATCAATAAATGGAATGCTTGGGTACGTCTTGGATGTAAAGCTTCTGAAATGGAGTCGGCTGCTCTTTTCGTAGTTGGAGATTACTTAAGAGTTCGTGTTGGTTCATCTTTCTTAGTAGTAGCTAACCAAGAGAGAGAGAAATTAGGATTAGAAAATCCAGTAATACACGATACAGAATCTGCTATTGAAATTACTATACAAGCGATTCGTAATCTAATCAAACAAGATAAAGAAGCAGGAGTTTTATAGTTACTATTATATTTTATATTGGAGGATTCATGAAAGGAATTATTATTTTAGTTGGTATACTATTAGTTCTAGGATTAATGTATCTACTATCATCTCACAAAAAAGAGGTTAAGTTATCAATAGTTGTTAAAGCTATTATAGTTCAGTTTATTATCGCTTTAGTTTTAGTTAAATTCCCATTAGGTAGAACTGCTGTACTAAAGGTATCTGATGTTGTTACTCAGATCCTAAGTTATGGATTTAGTGGGTTATCATTTGTTTTTGGTAGTCTTGCTGACCCAAGTCAAGCTACTGGATTTATCTTTATCATAGGTGCTCTTGGAAATATCATTTTCCTTTCTGCATTTGTTGCTGCACTTTTTTACCTTGGAATTTTAGGATTTATCGTTAAAATTATAGGAAAAGTAGTTGGAAAAATTCTAGGAACTACTCAAGTAGAGAGCTTTGTTGCTGTTGCTAATATGTTCTTAGGTCAAACTGAAAGTCCAATACTTGTTAGTAAATACTTAGGTAATATGACTCAAAGTGAGATAATGGTTGTACTTGTTTCTGGAATGGGAAGTATGTCAGCTACTATAATAGGTGGTTATACTGCTCTTGGAATTCCAATGGAATACCTTTTAACTGCGTCAGCTTTAGTTCCTTTTGGAAGTATTGCTATTTCAAAAATTCTTTTACCTGAGACTGAGCATGCTAAAGTTATTGAAGATGTAAGTATGGATAGAAAAGGACACCATGAGAATATAATCTCTGCTGTTACTGAAGGAGCAGTTAATGGTATCCAAGCCGTTATTGCTATTGCAGCTTCATTAGTTGCTTTTATCTCAATAGTTTCACTTTTAAACGGTGTACTAGGACATTTTGGATTTAGTTTAGAAAAGATCTTCTCTTATCTATTCTCTCCATTTGGATTCTTTATGGGATTAGAAGGAGACAATATTTTCTATGCTGGTGAGTTACTTGGATTCAAATTAGTACTTAACGAGTTCGTAGCTTTCCAAAGCTTAGGACAACGTATTGCTAGCTTAGATTACAGAACTGGACTTATGTTAACAGTTGCTATGGCTGGTTTTGCTAATATTTCTAGTATGGGTATCTGTATCTCTGGTATCTCTATTCTTTGTCCAGAGAAGAGAAACGTACTAGCTAGACTTGCTTTTAAAGCTATGATAGGTGGATTTACTGTAAGTCTTTTAAGTGCTATGATTGTTGGATTTATTACAATTATATAAAATTAAAAAATTAATGTTGAAATTGAGGTTGATTTTTCAACCTCAATTTACATAAGGGAGTATAATATGGAAAAAATATTTACTGAATACAAAGATATATTAGATAAAGCTTTTGAAGTTATGGAAAAAGCCTATGCTCCATACTCAAACTATCATGTTGGAGCTTGTGTTAAAACTAAAGATGGTAAATACCATGTTGGAGCAAATGTTGAAAATGCTTCTTATGGATTAACTAACTGTGCTGAAAGAAGTGCTCTATTCCATGTATATTCTTTAGGATATAGACAAGAAGACATTGTATCTATGGCTCTTGTCACTGGAGGTAACACTTTAGGTAGTCCTTGTGGAGCTTGTAGACAAGTTATGGTTGAACTTTTAAATAGAGACACACCTGTAGTTATTGCTAATACAAATTCACAAGCTATGGTAACTACTATTGCTGAACTTTTACCATTTTCTTTTACTAGTGATGATTTAAAATAGGAGGAATTATATGACACCACATAATAACGCAAAAATCGGAGAAATAGCAAAAAATGTATTGATGCCAGGAGATCCTTTAAGAGCTAAATTTATAGCTGAAACTTTCTTAGAGGATATAAAATTAGTTAACTCTGTAAGAAATACACTTGCTTATACAGGAAAATACAAGGGAAAAGATATAACTGTTATGGCTTCTGGAATGGGAATGCCTTCAATAGGAATTTACTCTTACGAGCTTTTCAATGTTTATGGAGTAGAAAATATTGTACGTGTTGGTTCTGCTGGAGCTTATGTTGATAAATTAGATGTTTATGATGTTGTTTTAGCTGACTCTGCTTGGAGCCAATCTACATTCGCACATACACAAAATGGATATGAAAGTGACACTACTTATCCTGATAAAGAGTTAAATGAAAAAATCATTAAAACTGCTGAAAAATTAGGTGTTCCTTTACATGTTGAAAAAATTCACTCAAGTGATGTTTTCTATACTGAACCAAATGTAGACAGCTATAAAGAACACTTTGCTAAGCATGGATGTACTTGTGTTGAGATGGAAAGTTTCGCTCTATTCCACAATGCAAAAGTATTAGGTAAAAAGGCTGCTTGTCTTTTAACTATATCTGACTCATTTACATCACACAAAGTTACAACTCCAGAGGAGAGACAAACTGCATTTACTAAAATGATGGAAATTGCTTTAGAAACATTTGTTGACTAATAAAGGAGAACAACTATGAAAAAATACAAAAGAATTTTTACTATAGTTTTAGATTCACTTGGAATTGGTGCTATGGGTGATTCTGCTAAATACGGAGATATTGGTGTAGACACTCTTGGACATATTGCTAAATCTGTTCCTAGCCTTAATATTCCAAACTTACAAAGCTTAGGAATTGCTAACTTACACCCTATCCAACATGTTGCAACTGTAGAAAAACCATTGGGATATTTTGCAGCTCTTAACGAAGCTAGTGTTGGAAAGGATACCATGACAGGACACTGGGAAATGATGGGACTTCATATTGAAAAACCATTCCAAACTTTTACTGATACTGGTTTCCCAAAAGAATTGATTTCTGAGCTTGAAAAAAGATGTGGACGTAAAGTTGTAGGTAATAAATCTGCTAGTGGTACTGAAATTCTTGATGAGTATGGAGAGCATGAAATCGCTACTGGTGACATGATTGTCTATACTAGTGCTGACTCTGTTTTACAAATCTGTGGACATGAGGAGCATATGGGACTTGAAAATTTATACAAATATTGTGAAATAGCCAGAGAACTTACTATGAAAGATGAATGGAAAGTTGGTAGAATCATAGCTAGACCATATATTGGTGAAAAAAAAGGAGAGTTTAAGAGAACAAGTAACAGACATGACTATGCTTTAAAGCCTTATGGACAAACTACTCTTAATGCTCTTAAAAATGCTAATTTAGATGTTATCTCTGTTGGAAAAATCAATGATATCTTTGATGGTGAAGGAGTGACTGAGTCTCACAAATCTAAGAGCTCTGTTCATGGAATGGAGCAAACTATTGAATTAGCTGATAAAGATTTTACAGGGCTTTGTTTCGTTAATTTAGTTGATTTTGATGCTTTATGGGGACATAGAAGAAATCCTCAAGGTTATGCTGAAGAGTTAGAAAAATTCGATAAAAATTTAGGAGTACTACTTTCTAAATTAAAAGAGGATGATCTTTTAATTCTTACTGCTGACCATGGAAATGATCCTACATATACAGGAACTGACCATACAAGAGAGCAAGTTCCGTTTATTGTTTACTCTCCATCTTTTAAAGGAAATGGAAGTTTAGGAGAATTTGATACTTTTGCTGTAATAGGTGCTACTATTGCAGATAACTTTGATGTTCAAATGCCTGAAAATACAATTGGACACTCTATTTTAGATAAATTTAATTAAAAGTGAGGTTTTATTATGGATAGAAATAAAATGTTAAGTACTGTTGATCATACTCTTTTAACTCAAACTGCTACTTGGGCTGATATTAAACAGATCCTTGATGACGGAATTAAATACAAAGCTGCATCTGCATGTATTCCAGCTTCTTACGTTAAAGCTTGTAAAGAATATGTAGGAGATAAATTACCTATTTGTACTGTTATAGGATTCCCTACTGGTTACTCTACAACTGCTGTTAAAGTATTTGAAACTGAAGATGCTATTAAAAATGGTGCTGATGAGATAGATATGGTTATCAATATTGGTGATCTTAAAGATAAAAAATATGATGCTATTTTAAATGAAATAAAAGCTATTCACAAAGCTTGTAATGGAAAAATTCTTAAAGTTATCATTGAAACTTGCCTTTTAACTGAAGAAGAAAAAATAAAAATGTGTGAAATAGTTACTGAATCAGGAGCTGAATATATTAAAACTTCTACTGGTTTCTCTACTGGTGGAGCTACTTTTGATGATGTAATCCTTATGAAAAAACACGTTGGAAAAGATGTTAAAATAAAAGCAGCTGGTGGAATCTCATCTCTTGATGATGCAGCTAAATTTATTGAATTAGGTGCTGATAGACTTGGTACTAGTAGAATTGTTAAACTTATAAAAGGTGAAAATGCTGAAAATATGTATTAATACAAAAGGGAAGTGATTGACACTTCCCTTTCTGTTACATTAGAATTGTAACTACCTAGCTGTGAGTTTTACAAAAAATAAAAATAGTTTACATTCTTCTCTTCTCGTTCTGCTGCATTATCGGTAAAAAATTTTACGTTATTTCTTCAAAAAATCTTAAAACATCTTCATCCCTGCTCAATCTTTTCAGAAGATTAAATACTGAATGGAAAAATTACCAGAGAGATAATCTTTAACAGAATTAATTAAAGTGTAAGAGTTCTACTAGTAATTTCAAAGAGAGCTTCTTTACCACCAAGTTCATATTTAATAGACCATCTAATGATAGCAGTTCTTTCAATATTGTAAATTCTACAAAATTGTGATAAAGAGATATTTAATTCTTTAAATTTCAAAACAAGAAATTCTTTTAGATTAGGACTAACCTTAACTTTTTTAGACATATATTACCAACTTTCTTAAAATTAATATTTGTTGATAATATATGTAAGTACTTTATTGGTATCATATCAACTCTATTTTCTTTTACAATCCTTTGAAAATAAAAGAATAATTTAAAAATTTTTTATAAACTTTATACCTTATTTATATATAAAAAGCTATATCAATTATTTAATTTATAATTAATATAGCTTCTTAATTTATTTTTATTTTGCAGGGGGCAAATCTGTCCCTTGCACTTATAATTCTTCTTCCTTTTATTATTTTTTCTTTTGAGAAATATTCATTTTTTCTAGTTTTATTTCTCTATTAATAAGTAATTTCTTAAAGAATGAATAAAGGTATTCATAATTACTATTAATTCCTTTAGAAATATTGGTATAATTTGATAAAACTAAGGCATTTCTAAAATATACAGAGTTTTCTTTAAATAATTCATTATTGACATTATACCCTTTTGTTCTAAGATATTTCTCTATAAATACTGCTGTTGTTCTCGTATTTCCTTCTCTAAATGGGTGTGTTTGCCAAATAGCTGATGTAAATTTTGCTACTCTTTGAACTTGTTGTTCTTGAGATAATTTAGTATAATCTTTAGATTTTTCTTCTTCAAAATCATATTTTAAATAATCTAAAATATCAAAATGATTAGCATAAGTTACTGTATCTCCATCTAATATTGGCTCTTTTTTAGTTATATTTATCTCTCTAAACTTTCCAGCCCAACCTTCTAATTCTCCTTCAAATATATTTTCAAAAAGCCTTCTATGAATACTTTTTAAATAAATTGGACTAAAAGTAAAACTTCCATCCTCTAGTATTTCTGCTATTCTTGTAGATACTATATCACATTCTTTATTATCTCTAATTTCTTGTTTAGTAATGTCTTGAGATTTATAATAATTATGTAATTTAGTTTCAATTTCTAAATAAGTTGATTTACCTTCTATTGAATCATTTATAAGTTCTTTTAAATAGCTTGAAGGCTTCAATCCATCAACTTCATTTAAACCTACTGCCATTTCCCAATTTTCTTTTTTTATTTTTTTATCTTTTTCATATTCAACTACATCATAAGTACTTTTTATCATCAATTATCCCTCTAAGTCCTCTGAACTAACTATATCTCCTTCATCAATAATTCCATATTTTTTCTTTAGTTCTTCAGGAGATAATTTTTCTAAATCCTTTTCATTCATCAATGTTCCTCCTTAAAATACAAATTTTTAAAAATAATAAATTTGCATTTTAAAATCTATTAAAATTTATATCCTATACCCATTCCAACAGTGTAATCTTTTTCATTTGATGAAACTCTATAATTTCCGCTAACACTATATGAAATTCCATTTTCCATCTCATACTCAGCTGACACTTTAAATTTAATTTTTGTTCTATCACTTTCTGCAGCTACCATTTGGAAATCACTTGAAGCTCCATTTATTTTTCCTGTTATATACTCTTTTTCATACCCATCTATAGCATACATTATAGAAGTTCCAGCCTTTGCCTTTAGATTTCCTTTTGATAACTTTATCTCCTTAACTAAATCTACTCCTGTTTCTGTATCTACTGCTGTAAAAGTTTTACCTTTAACATCAAGAGTCAATGGTTGATCCTCTTTTTCTTTTATACCATCTTGTTTTACATGTGATAAAGAAATATTAAAATATGGTTCTATATGAAGATCTTTATCTAATGAATGTGAATATTTTACTCCACTGAATAATACAAAAGTATTATCATTGTAATCTTTATTTGCACTCATACTCTGATATGCATTGCTTACAGTTCTCTTACTATCATATTCTCCATATTGATATCCTAATCCTGCTTTTAACTCTACATTTCCTATATCTCTTTTAGTGTAAGTTGAAAGCACTGCACTATTTCCTTTTAATTTTGAATTTCCTGAAATATCAGTTGAACTCTTAGTTCCTCCAACTACAAAACCTATAACTGTATTCTCTCTTATTCCATACTCTCCATATGCATATGCTCCATAGATATGACTATCTATTTTTACCTCTGAATCAGCACTATCTACACCATGAAGATTTTTTCCATTAAATTCATTCTTATTATCAGAATTTTCTCCTAATATTTTTCCACCAAATATCCATTCTTTCTCATTTACTTTTCTATCTGAAGCTAAAATATCATCTGTTATAGCCATAGCTGATTTTTTAGAAATTTTATGAGAGTATGCATATGGTGTGCTATTAAATATTTTTCCATAAAACTCTAATTGAGCCATAATTGACTCTCTTTCTGTTTTACTTACAATTCCTTTTACTGGGTTCTCAGTTAATTGAGTAGTTTTTTGCATTGAATCTATACCTGCTGATTTTACACTTTGATAAATTTTATTTAGGTAATTATAGTTTGGTACAAGCTCATACACTTTATTTGAATCTGCTTGTGGTTTTTCATCTGGTTTTACATTGTTATCTGGAGTAGATGGCTTTTGTGTTCCACTTTCTGGAGTTGTATTATCTGGAACAGATGGTTTTTCTGGTTCTACTACTGGTGGTTTTGGTAAGTTTTCACTTACTTCTACTTTTATACTTCCATTTTCTCCGATAACTATATCATGAACTGAAGAGTTTGCTTGTATTTTACCTTTATGATCTTTAATACTTGAATTATTAGTTAAAATAGTTTCATTCTGGTTAAAATCAGATACATCAAAAACTATCTTATCCATATCTTTAAATATCATATCTTTATTTTTATCATTATATAAAGCATTTCCAATAATATTTCCACTACTATCTTTATTGTTTTTATTTATATCCAGTATTAAAGAGTTATTATTTAAATTTAGAGTATTATCCTTTATACCACTAAAACTAGCCTTCTCTCCAAGTTTGATATTAGTATTTATGTCAACAGTAGAAAAATTTGAAACATTTCCATTGATAGAAACATATGAATTAGAGTCATATGTTTGACTTTCATTTATCTTATCAGTAGCTTCTACTCTTCCAAGTTTTAATGTATTATCTCCTAATCCACCATCAATATTATTTATAGCTGAACTATTTCCCTTTACAATAAATGTGTCATTTCCTGTTCCACCTTTTAATGTTCCAGCAAACTCAAGAGATATACCATTCTCTCCTACTACAACACTATTATTCCCATTCGATAATTGTAAAGTTTCAAGATTTTTTGTATGTGCTAATAGACTATTTAATAAGACTAAACTTGTTAAAGAATCATTTGTTGTATCTAATTTTTCAGAAAACTCTAATTTATCCTCATCACTACCAAAATCAATAGTTCCAGCTACATTTAAATGACCTGTTTTATAATCTTCAAAATTTATCTTTAGATTATCATTTCCCTCACCAAAACTTATATCTCCAATAGAGATAAATCCTTTTGTATTCTTATCAGTTGTAGTTAATTGACTATTATTTTCTGTTTTTACAACAATAGTATCATTTGTTTTTCCTTTAAATTCTACATCTGAAACACTTGTCATAAATTGTGTCCCATCTTCATAGATATTTTTATCTTCACCATTATATTTAGAATTTAAATTTAATGTATTCTCTTTATTTTCAGTATTAGAATTTTCAAATACTAATTTACCATTTACAACACTATTATTCAGAGTTATAGTTGTTCCATCTTTTACTTGAAGAGCTGTTACATTGGTACTATCTTCTCCAATTGCTGATATAACACTATTATTAAGAGTTATATTTTTATTTTTTGTCATATCAACAAGTGTTCCATCTTTTTCAAAATATCCAACAATTGTTGATTTATCCATTGTAAATGAAGTATTATCTTTAGCATTATCAAGCTCTACTTTTATTACTGGAGTTGTTATTGTACTATCTTTAGCTACTGCTGTTGTAACATGAGTATTTGCATAATTATTTTTTTTATCTTTATTATCTACTAAATTAATATCTAATACTAATTGATTATTTTTTTCTTTAAGATTATCAATAAAAATATTATATCCATTTTTATTCTGTCCAACCTTTTTAGAAACTAATGATAACTCACTTAATTTATTTGAATCTTTCCTATCATAAACATGAATATTTGCATTATAGTTATAATTATTATTTATAACTAAATTACCTTTTTCATCTCTTTTTAAAGCTATTCCATTTGCATAAAAATCTTTATCTCTATTATTCTCTTTTTTTCCTGTTTCATATGCACTTTCTGCTATTATTATTCCGTTATTTATAACTGTTCCATAATAACCTATTCTTTGTCCTGTATTTCCCATTAAAATACCATTATTAATAGCTAATCCATTATTAACTTTCTGTGCAATTCCTCCTATACTCTTTACAATTCCATTATTTACTCCAAAATTTAGTATTTCTTGACCCATTCCAGAATATTGTCCTTTTTTATTAATTATTTCTCCTAAATTTATTCCTATACTTTTGTTATCTGAAAATTGTCCTACATATTTAGAAGTTATAGAGTTTGTATTAAATCCTATTGAATATTTTTTAGAACTTTGTCCCATATTTTTTTCTATAATTCCATTATTTATTCCTATACTATATTCTTCCAACGCTTGACCTATTTCCTCTTCTCCTTTAATTATTCCACTATTTATTCCTATTCCTTCACTAATATTTTGTCCATTGTTATTACTATCTATAATTCCATTATTTATTCCTACTCCAAAATCTGAAATTTGTCCCCAATTATTACTATAAATAACTCCATTATTTACAGCAGTTCCCACACTTGAATATTGTCCTTGTGTTTTTACTTTTATGATTCCATTATTTATTCCTAAAGCTTTATCCCAGATAACCTGTCCAAAATCACTATAAATAACTCCATTATTAACTCCTATTCCATCTACTGCTTGTCCTTGATCGGTAGATTTTATAATCCCATTATTTATTCCAATATTATTAGACTGAATTAATTGTGCTCCTAAAGCTAAATTATTATTTTCTATACTATTAAAACTTCCCTCTATTACTTTTTCAGTATTTGTCTCTAAATTTTTTAAAGACTTTACTAAATTAAGATAAGTTTTTTTTGCTAAATCAGAATTATTTATATTTTTTATATCGTTTAAATTTATTCCAAAAGTTTCTTTATTTTCTTGTTCTACTATTATTTTACTATCTGTAAATCTTATTGTAATTTTAGTTCCATCTGCTAATTTTTTCTCTATTCTTTTATTACCCTTAAATATTTCTTTTATCTCAGAGAAATCCTCTAATTTTTTGATTTCATTCCCTTCAGCAAATAGATTTGCTGACATTAAAAAAGATATTACTAATCCTAAAGTTATCCTTGTTTTCTTTTTGTTACATTTTTTTAATAATTTTTCGATCCTATTAAGCATTTATCTCCCCTTTTTGATTTTTTTACAAAGGGTATTATATCATATTTTTTAAACAAAATCAAATAAATATAGTTTACAATAATTCGTTTATTTTAAATTTTAATTCCTCTCCAGCTCTAAGCTGATCTCTCAACTTTTGAACAATGCTATCTAACTTACTCAAATCCCCTAAAATAGCCTTTTCGTTCTCTGATACTTCCATTATTTTATATATCCCACCATTTTTTATTATGATTCTTTTATCTCCCATCAAAGCTAATAATGGGTCGTGTGTAGCCATCAACACTATTTTTTCCTCTCCAACCAACAATTCCAATGCCTTCTCTCTATCTATCCCTGCATTTTCAATCTCATCTATCAAAACTATTGGAGAAGTGCTTAAAATAGCTGTATCAGCGATCATCAATGCTCTTGATTGTCCACCACTCAAGCTAGTTACAGGAGTACTCATTTCAAACTTCTCACCAGCTAACTCATTGGCTTTTTTAAATATTTTTTCAACTATTAACTCTATATTTTCAACCATTCTACTTTTAGCATGCATCTCTAAAAACTCATACACACTTAAATCCATTATAAAGTTCATATTTTGAGAAAGTTGTGCTACCAAACTATTACTTGATGAAAACCTACTCTTTTTATCTAGAGGCTCACCATTTACTAATATAGTTCTTTTAGTAGGTGTATCATTTTGAGCTCCCCACTCTATATCTGCCAAAAATCTACTCTTTCCACTTCCTGTTGGACCAACTATAGAAACTATCTCACCTTTTTTTATTACTATCTTATCAAACTTCTCCTTTTCTCCAAATTTATTGATTCCAGGTAATATTGTTATCTCCTCTGCGACACTACTATCCAACCCTAATATATCTATCATCTGCTCTGAAAATTCTACCAAATTCTCTACAAAGCTCTCTCTATTTAGTCCCTTTTCTTCTAAAATATCCTCATCATATGAGAATATTATCTCTTCAATACTCAAATTTTTTTTAAATTCAATACTATTATTTTTTAAAAAATCCTCAATAAAAGCGTATTTTTCTATCACTTCATTTAAAGGTTTTCTCAATAAAAACTCTCTATTTACCACAACTATCACCACTACAATCAGAATCTTTTAAATCTATCTTTCTTACATTCCCCATCTGATGTTCCTCTCCTATTCTAGTCTCACCTAAACAGTATGAACAGAGTGCAGAAGGCATAGAAAATCTTAAACTCTTTCCTTTCAAGCTTTCAATTTTATCATTTTCATCATATATCAAACTTCCAAACTCATAAGCCCCCTGACCATTTAGAGCATTTACATGCATAATTATTGCTCTTGGATTTACATTCATAACCCTCATAGCAAATACCTCTCTTTCTGCTTGTGAAACAATATCCCCCTTTGTTATTACAACAATATCTGCACTTTTCAACATTGGTCCAATTTTTTTAGGTGTATTAATTCCACTTAGGTTATCAATGACACAGATAGCTTTTACATCTTTGATATATGGTGAACATCTATTACATAGACCTGCACTCTCTGTTATCAAAAGATCTAACTTCTGTTCTACTCCCCATTTTACAACCTCTTCAATATTACTTACAAAAAAATGATCTGGACATAATGATCCTGAAAGTCCCTTCTTTACAGGAACACCTATTTTTTCATACAGCTTATCATCATCTGTATATAGACAATCAAATTTGACTACTCCTATCTTTATTCCACGCTTTTTCAAACTCTCTATTGTTTTTATAATAAGAGAGGTTTTACCTGATGAAGGTGGACCTGAAACTGTTATTAAGTTCATCTTACTCCTCCTCACTCGCTTTAAAAAATATACTCTTACATTTTTCTAGAATTTCACCAATATTGTTATCGTGTATGTAATCCCAACCACACCACATAAACTTTTTATCTTCAAGTCTATTACCAACATTTGGATTTACAGTTGGAAATAATCCTTGATGAGAAAATATCTTTCCAACCTCTTCTCCAGCTAGATAGTTTACTATTTTTTTTATTTTTTCCTCTTTTTCTTTCTTAGTCAACATAAATATTGGTGAGATAACAGCTCCATCTTCTGGCCAAATAGGTATCATTGGACCATCTTCTTTTATCATTTTTGTAAAAAAGTAAGGCATTATTGTAACTGTTGGTATGTTCTCTTTTAATTTATCAGACTTTACCATTTGAGCTGGATGTAAATTCTGTAACAAAGCTTTTCCTAACTTTTCAATTCCCTCTTCTCCATAATTTTTATTAATATTTACTAAGATTGAGTTAAAAAGATCAAAATCAGATATTGGTAAACTTACTGATTTTTTAAACTCTGATTTTAATATATCTTTCCAAGATCTTGGTACCTCTCTATCTCCTAGCATATCTCTATTTACTAAAAATATAGCTGGAACAACTCCTAACATAGAGTAATCTCCATCTGGATCTTTTAAAGAGATCTCGTCATTTTGAAAATCTCTGTTGTATCTCTCTATCCCTGTTATATCTTTAAATATATGCTCTTTTTTAAATTTTCCCATAAGCTTATCCTCAAAAAATAGATCAAATCCTGCTGATATAAATATATCTGCTAATTTCTCTGGATGATTAGCTCTTATTACATCCTCTTTTAACCAATCTAAACCTGCTGAAGCTGCTTTCAATTCATATTTTACTTTTAATTCACTATTCTTTTCTAAAAATTTATTAAATCCCTCTAATAGCGGTATTCTTATAGGACAAGGTAACAATCCCATAACACTTATCTCTTGTGATGTGCTCTCTTTTTCCACCATTGTAATATCCACATTTTTTCTACTATTATCTATATACTCATTTAAAAATTCTACAAATATCTTTGCATCTATTTTCTTTGTTAAAAGTACATTTTTTAAAGTTAAACTTCCCATTATTTTTAATATATTCTCATCTTTTAGGTTTTTAAATCCCTTTAATTCAAAAAAATCTATACTCTCTGGATATTTTTTACAAATCTCTAATACACTCATATTTTCATCTATATATTTCATAATTATCCTCCAATTGTCCTCTTCTTTTAAGCTTATTATACTATATAATATAAAAAAAATCAGTAACATATGTTACTGATTTAATCGAGTTTTATTAAGCTTTTATTATTTTGTCATTTGACTCCATAAACTCTAAATACTGCTCTTTTGTCATCACAGGAGTAAAGTTATCTAATATCTCTTTTCCTTTCTCTGCATTATTAAATAATAGATCTACAACAGTCAATGCCATAGCCTTAGCTGGTGCTAAATATGCATACTCCTCATCTACTATTTGATACTCTCTTGTATGAAGAGCTCCTTTTACACCACCAAACATAGGATGAAGTGTTGGCATAATATGAGATACATCTCCAAAGTCAAATGATCCTGTGAAATCTCCCCCTTCAATTATATCTTCACTAGTCAATCCAATATATTCCAAGTTCTCTCTCAAAACTTTTTCCATATTATCATGTTTTAAAATTGGTAAATATCCTGGTAACTCTGTTATCTCTATCTCTGCACCTACTGCCATAGCTCCTGCTATTAAAGCTCTATTTACCTTTTTATTAGCATCAATCATACTTGATATTGTTCTTGCTCTAACATATGATTCCATTCTTACATCAGCAGGAACAACATTTACAATATCTCCACCTTTTGTGATGATAGGGTGAAATCTTACTCTATCTGCCTCTTTAAATGTTTCCCTCTGAGCATGAACATTATTTATTGCTAACATAGCGGCATTTAAAGCATTTACTCCCTCATATGGAGCTGATCCAGCATGAGCTTCCTTCCCTATAAATTTTATCTCTTTTCCAATAAATCCATTGCTTTCAGGTGCAGTTAATACTTTTCTATCTCCAGTATCTAAAACATGGAACATCATAGACATATCTACATCATCAAAAGCTCCTCTTCTAATAAGCTCCTGTTTTCCACCAAAATACTTTATATGCCCCTCTTTTTTCAATTCACTTCTATAAGCTAATTCAATAAACTCCTCAGCAGGTGTAGCCATAAAGTCTATTTTTCCATCTAGCTCTTTATATACTCCAGATTTTATAAGTCCAACTGCTGCTCCTAACATTCCAGCTATCTGTACATTGTGCCCACAAGTATGAGAAGCTCCTATTGAATTGGAATCACAGTGCTCTTTACAAGATATTCCATCTAACTCTCCTAGAATAGCTATCTTTATTCCATCTTTCTCCTCATTTATTCTTGCTCTACATCCTGTATAAGCTATCTTATCTTCAGTTTCTACATTTAATTCATTTTTAAAAAATTCTCTAACTGTTTTTGTAGTTTCAAACTCCTTATATCCAAACTCTGGATTGTGATAGATCTTTCTTCCTGCTTCGATTATTATATCTTTATTCTCTTCAATAGCTCTTATTACTCTATCTTTCAATTCCTGTTTTGTCATCTTGGCCTCCTTAAATATCTCCTGTTATTCTTAATACTGTTTGAGCTATCAATGCACAAGCAAAGAATATTGTTATAAATACTACTACTGAAATTAACACTATCTTCCAAGACATTCTCTTTAACTCATCAATCTTATTTCCTACAGAAATTCCTGCAAATGTAAGTAGTGGTGTTGTTATTGATATGAAGTCAACCTTTCCTACATACTCCATAAATTTTGCTGACATTGGATTCTGTGGCATACTTAAAATAAATCCTAAAATTGTAACCCAACCAAAAGCTGGAAATACAGATTTTGGAAACATCTCTCTTATTACTAGTGCAACTAGAGCCACCAATATTATTAAAATTATTCCAGGTACTGTATCTATCATTGGAGTTCCTAGCCCAACTCTCTGTGTTATCATTACTAATATTCCTGATATTATCAGTAATAAAGTATTTCTCTTCATTCTCTCCATATTTATTGTCATACTATTTCTCTCCCTTTCTTTTTCCTAAAACTGGCTCTAAAATTGCATAAAGCTTATTTGTTAAAGGTAAAGTTACAAATATTAAGAAGTTCACTCCTGTTATTCCTGATAACATATTACTTGTTGCTGCGTATGCTAATATTGTATCTTTCATATGAGCTGGTGCTACCTCTGTCAAAGCTGCAGCTGCTGCTGTCATCATACTACCACTTCCCACTCCACAAGCCATTCCTAATGCATATGGGTGTATTCCAGAGTAGATTGAAACCGAACCTAAAATTCCAAATACAATAGTTCCTACAACTGTCCCTATTAAATAAGTTCCCAATACACCATTTCCTTCTGGAGAATCTATTCCATACTTCTCACCTATAACTCCTAGTGAAGGCTCTCTACTTATACTTGAAGTAGCTCCAACTGCCTCTCTTTTCATTCCTAATAATAGTGCTATTGGCAATGCCACTATTGGTGATAAAATATGTCCTGTCTCCTGTGCTAAAAATGCTGGACCAGCAGCTAATATCTTTTGTAAGTTTGGTCCTGCTAGTGTTCCATATTTTACTCCTAAAATTAGAAGTACCATTCCTACCAATTCACTTGCCCATTTTATTTCTGATGAATTAACTATTTTTTTTAATACTGTAATTCTCTTCCCTAATAGATCTGGTGTTATCAGTGTTCCAATAACAACTGCATATAACATAGGAAATAAAATCACACTTACTCTCCAGACTGGGATTGATACTTTTCCTATTGTTTCTGTAATAATTACAATTATTGCTGAAATAATTGTTACTTTCCATAAAGCTCTTTCCATACTTTTCTCCTTTTATATATTAAAGTCGTGTCCTTAATAGGACTTTAATTTCATTATAAATATATCACTTTCTCTATAAATTGTCAACTTATTATTCTAAAAAAAAACTATTTTTTTATTTTTTAAACATTACTAATTTAATAAAGAATAAAAAAAGAAAAAATTATTGTCATATTTTGTGATCTTTAACAATATTTTTCCTGTTATTTCTAAAATTTAAATTTTATAACTCTTCTGGGTCTTCCAGCAGTTATGGAATTTTCTACCTGTACTATCTCAGCATAATCTTTCTCAAGTATCTTTTTTATAATTCTATTTACACTTCTTGTAGTGATGTTGAGAACTTCTGCAATTTCAATACTTGTAAAACTATTTTTCTTTTTCTTTTTTATCATACTTTTTATCTTTTCTAAATATATTGGACTTATCTCTATCTCTTCAGCCATAGTTTTTATTCTCTCATCTGAATCCCTTTTATACTCCAACTCTTTTGAATTTAATAAAGGTCCTTTAACTACTTTTCCATTGGAATAGAAGATTTTTCCCTCTTTAGTCAAACTTAATTTTAAAGCCACCCTTGCATTTCTTTCAGCTTGGAATATTGTTTTTCCCTCTCCAATTCCAACTGCTAACTCCTCATTCTGACCCTCAAACCTGCTCTTTAAAGCTAAAATCTCCTTTAAACTCTCATCTCCTTGAAGAATATCTATATTTGAGATTATCATATACTCTTTTTCATCAGAGATCTGAATATTCCCCTCTACCTTTTTACTGTACTCCAATAAACTTTTTTCTATCTCCATCTTTAATTCTAAATTATTTTTATCAAAACCAGTTTTATTGGAATTTATTTTTATTATTTGCACACCTAAACCACTGTTCTTCTCATTTAAAATTATCTTATTTAAAAGGGCTACAAAATCATTTTCAATCTCAATATTAGTTGCTTGTAATCTGTAAACAGGTATCTTTTTCTCTTTTAACTTATTATATATATAACCAAAAGCTGTAAAAATACAGTTTATCTCCTTAGATTTATACTTTTCTAAATAGTTTTCAAGGTACTCATTCTCTGTTTTATTAGGCTCATACTTTTGATAATAACTTCCCTTTAACTCTATATCAAACTCTTTTACAACTTCATTGAATATATGCTCCTCTACAATATCCCATCCCAGTCTTATATTATCCTCTATTAAACTATCTTTTTGTAACTCCCAAAAACTTTTTATCAAACCGATACTTCCACGTTTAGTATATACAACAGGTTTATTTATTTCTAACTCTTTATTATTTAATAAAGAATAGTATACACCAATACCTGTGAGATAGATTCCTTCAACTTCACTCTCTATCTCTTTTATTATTTTCAATGTATTCTCTATCTTATCCTCTTTTTTTAAAATAAACTCTATTTTTTTATATTTTTTAGATAGTATATTGTAGATCTTTTCAACAGAATCACCTGCTCCTACTATTGCTATTCTCATAATTATTCCCTCTGTGCATTCATTTTTCTTATTATATCATTTTTTTTTAGATAAAAAAAGAGAGGATATGTGTATTCCTCTCTCCAAAAATATTATTAAATCTCTCTTATATGGATATTTTGACTTCTATCTGGTCCTACTGAAACAACAGATATTGGACATCTTAAGATCTCTTCCATTCTCTTTATATATTTTTTACAGTTTTCTGGTAACTCTTCATAAGTTTTCATTTGAGATATATCCTCTTTCCATCCTGGTAACTCTTCATATATAGGTTTTGCTCTATATAATATCTCAGTTGAAGCTGGAACATAGTCATATCTCTTTCCATCTATCTCATAAGCTACACATATTTTTAATGTATCCAATCCACTCAATACATCTATCTTAGTAATTACTATATCTGTAAGTCCATTGATATCCACAGCATATTTTCCTACTACTAAGTCTAGCCAACCACATCTTCTTGGTCTTCCTGTTGTAGCTCCATACTCTCCACCGATCTGTCTTAATTTCTCTCCTAAATCATCATTTAATTCAGTTACAAAAGGTCCCTCTCCAACTCTTGTTGTATAAGCTTTCATAACTCCAATTCCCTTAGTTATTTTTCTAGGAGAAACTCCAGCTCCTGTTGTTACTCCTCCTGTTGTAGGTGATGAAGATGTAACATATGGATAAGTTCCATAGTTTATATCTAACATCATAGCTTGAGCTCCCTCAAACAATACTAATTTATCCTCATCTAAAGCTCTGTTTATTTCAGGTATTGAATCAATTATTCTATGTCTTAATCTATCTGCATAACCTGTGTAATCAGCCAAAATTTGCTCATAAGATAGTGGCTCTGCTCCATATATCTTAGTTATAATCTCATTTTTAGCCTCTAAAAATCTTTTTAATTTTTCAGCAAAAATATCCATATTTAAGAAATCTACTGCTCTAATTCCAACTCTGTTTATCTTATCTGAGTAGCAAGGTCCTATTCCTCTTTTTGTAGTTCCTATTTTATTTGAACCACTAGCTTCCTCATTTAACTCATCTATTCTTACATGATATGGCATAATTATATGTGCTCTATCACTTATGAATAGGTGATCTATCTTAGCACCTTTCTCTGCTAAAGTATCTAACTCTTTTAATAAAACTTTAGGATCAACAACAACCCCTGGCCCTATTATACACTTTCCATTTCCATGTAACATCCCAGACGGTAATAGATGTAGTATAAATTTCTCTCCATTTACAACTACAGTATGTCCAGCATTATTTCCACCTTGAAATCTTACAACATAATCAGCTCTATCTGCCAATACATCTATAATCTTTCCCTTTCCTTCATCTCCCCACTGAGTTCCTACTACTACGTATCCAGCCATTGTTACCTCCTAAGCTTATTTTATTTTTTCTATTTCAATATAATTTATATTTTTGTTGTGTTTACATAAAAACAGTTGTTCAAACTCTGTCTTTATATTATCTGCTACTTTTTCACTATTATGTAGATCAGAAGTGTGATACACTACCTTATAACCATCTAAACTATTAGCTAAATCAATTACATCTTGATAGTATTTATCGTGGTCAGTTTTAAAGTAAAACATACCACCTTTTTTCAATATCACATCTAGAGTTTTAAAGAAACTCTCCTGTACCACTCTATTTTTCTCATTCTCTTCCCAAGGATCTGGAAAGTTTACATAGATTCCATCTATCTCATTTTCTGCTACAAATTCAAGTATCTCTTCCCCTCTTCTTCTTAAGAAAAGAGCATTTGTCGATCCATCTCTCTTTACTTTATTCGCTGAAAGTACAAGTCTTTTGAATCTTAATTCAAGTCCTATATGATTTCTCTCAGGAAATTTTTTTGCCATTCCCTGTGCAAAGTTTCCACTTCCAGAACCTATCTCTAAATATATTGGATTATCATTTTTAAAAAATTCATTCCATTTTCCCTTATACGAGTCCATTATTTTCTTATCATAAATAATGTGTTCTGGATAATCCAACAATTTGAACATATATTGATTATAGTTCTTTCTTGGACTCTTAAAAAAATGACTCCACAAGTTCTCTCTTAACTCTTCCATCTGGCCTCCATTACAATTTTTCTATTTTTTCTATAATTTTATCTGCTATTTTACTGTTCTTATGAAATAACTCCTCTATCTTTTCTTGAGAATCTTTCTGATGTAGTTCAATTTTTTCTATAGCTTCTAAAAATTCATTACTGTTACTTACTTTATAACCTAAATTTAATTCTAAAATCTCCTTAGATATCTCTTTTACATTTTGAAGATATGGTCCAAATATTGGTGTCTTTCCATAAAATAGTGGCTCTAACAAACTATGCCCTCCAATATTTACCAATGTTCCTCCCACAAATGCTATATCACTTATTGAGTATATTTTTCTCAATACTCCTATCTTATCTACAATTATTACATCACTTTTTAGAGTATTTCCCTTTTCAATCTCACTATATTTACTATATGAAAATCCATACTCTCCCAGAATCTTTTCTATTTGAGGAGTTCTCTCTATATGTCTTGGGACTAGAATTAGGAGTGTATCTTTCATAGACTTAAATGTATCTAATAGTACTTCATACTCACCTGTTCTACTACTTCCAGCTGTGAATACCCTTCTCTTATCTATATTCAAAAGTTCTCTCAACTGTTCCTTTTCTATCTCATCATATTTTTGAAAAGAGATATCAAACTTTAAATTTCCTAAAGTTTCTACTCTTTCAGCCTCTGCTCCTATCTCAACTATTCTCAAACTATCCTGTTCTGTTTGCATAAAAAACCTGTCTATATTTAAAAATATAGTTTTTAAATACCCAGATAACTTTTTATATCTTTTAAAGCTTCTATCTGATATTCTTCCATTTACAACTATAACTTTAGATAGTTTCCCACATTGATTGATCAAATTCGGCCAAATCTCTGTCTCTACCAAAATTAATAAATTTAGTTTTATTTTTTTTAGAATACTCTTTAAGACCCTCTTATCATCTAATGGAAAATAGTATATATCAACTCTCTCATTTTTTCCAAACTTATCCTTTGCTACTCCTATTCCAGTATCTGTAAATAGAGTCAACAACACCCTCTCATTTCTTGTTTCCAATAGCTTTTTTATCAAGGTTTCTGATAAGTTTATCTCACCTACAGAGGAACAGTGTACCCAAATATACTCACCAGATTTTAAATTTGAAAAGTCCTGTTTTAATCTTTTTTTTAAAAACTGCCCCTTTTTCCCATTCAATAGGATTAATAGATAGATAAATGGTTGTAACAATATTCTTAAAATCTGATAGAACATCTTACTCTCCTATTTTTTCATCTATATACTTAGAAATAGCTTCAACTACTTCATCTATATTCATTGTACTACTATCTATTTCATGAGCATCTTCTGCTTTTAATAGTGGACTCTCTTTTCTTGTAGAATCTATATGATCTCTCTCTTTGATTGAAGATAGTACTGATTCATAATCAGCCTCTACCCCTTTCTCCTCATACTCCCTTAATCTTCTCTTAGCTCTCTCTTCTGGTGAAGCTACTAAGAAGATTTTTACATCTCCATTTGGGAATACTACTGTACCAATATCTCTTCCATCTAAGATTATCCTTTTTCCCTTGCTTATCTCTCTTTGTAGCTCTACAAGCTTTACTCTAACCTCTCTTATTGCAGCTACTGGAGAAACAACACCACTCACTCTAGGTGTTCTTATCTCCTCTGAAACATCTTTCCCATTTAGAAAAAATTGATTTCCTACAATATCCAATTTTGTATTTGCTAGCATAGCTTCAACTTGAGATCCATCTTCTAAATCAATACTGTTTTCCAATGCATAAAGGGCTATCATTCTATACATAGCTCCAGTATCTAAATATGTAAATCCATACTTTTTAGCTATTATCTTAGCTATTGTACTCTTTCCACTTCCAGCAGGACCATCTACTGTTACTATAAACTCTTTCATAACTCCCCCTTATTATGCTCTGATTAACATAGCTCTCCACTCTTTATCTGCTTTTATCTCTTCCACTGTAAATCCTAGAGCTTCTACCTCTCTTTTAACAAGGTCACATTTATCCTCTATAATACCAGAGAATATAATTTTTCCACTCTCTTTTACAACTTTTGATATATCATGTAATAGTATTAATAGAACATCAGCTAAAATATTTGCCACTACAACATCAAATTTCTTATCTTCTACTACTGAGATTAAATCCCCTTTGTAGACCTTAGCTTTATCCTCTCCTATCCTATTCAATTCAAGGTTTTCTTTAGCTGACTCCACTGCCAACTCATCTATATCAGTACCATATACCTCACTTGCTCCCAATCTATCAGCAGCGATCATAAGTATTCCTGATCCTGTTCCAACATCTATAACACTATCTCCTGTTTTAATATTTTCTTCCATTAACTTTAAGCAAAGAGATGTAGTTGGATGAGAACCTGTTCCAAATGCTCTCCCTGGATCTAACTCTATTATTAACTCGTCAGCTTCTGGAGTATACTCTCTCCAAGTTGGCTTCACTACAAATTTTTCACTTACCTTCTCTGGAAATAGATATTTTTTCCAACTATTTTGGTAATCCTCTTCATCATATTCATAAAAATCCACAGTATAAACTATGTCATCTCTTTCAGCAAACTTCTCTTCAAATGTTGCTAATATCGCATTTTTTCTCTTTTCTGCATATGGATTTAATGGAAAGTAAGCAGAAATAGCATGATCTACCATTAAAAACTCTTTCTCATTCTTATAAAAATCTAATGGATTCTTACTTTTCATAGGCTCTTCTATCTTTAGCCCTGTAACTCCAAATCCGTAAAATACATCTGAAATCTCTTTAGTGGCTCTATCTATATCATCACTTTCGTATATAACTTTTATCTCTACTACTTTCATTCATCTCTCCTTATAAATATGATATTTCCATAAGAGTTTTACTTATTCTCTCTATTTTTTTACATTCTCCTGTCTCTTCATCCAGCTCTATATCTATTCCACAAAGTCTCTCATTTCCCTCAGCTATCTCAAATCTTTGAGGTAATGCATTTAAAAATTTTGGTAAAACAGATTGTACTTTCATTCCTATTACCCCATTTTCTGAACCTGTCATTCCTATATCAGTTATATAACCTGTCCCTTCTGGTAATATCTTCTCATCAGCAGTCTGTATGTGTGTATGTGTTCCATATACAACTGAAGCATATCCATCTAAATGCCAACCCATAGCTATTTTTTCTGAAGTTGCCTCAGCATGAAAATCAACTATTATAAACTTTGTCTCTTTTCTAATCTCGTTTATTATCTCTCTTACCTTTTTAAATGGACAATCTATTGGAGTCATAAAAACTCTTCCCTGAATAGATACCACACCTATCTTATTCCCTTTTCTGTCCTTAACTATTGTATATCCTTTACCTGGTGTATTTTCATCAGGATAGTTCGCTGGTCTTAGCACTCTATCACTTCTATCTAAATACTCATATAGTTCCCTCTTGTCCCAGATATGATTTCCACTTGTAATTACATGACAACCCCATTCTTGTAGTTGATCAGCTATTTTGGCTGTAAGACCAAATCCTGCAGCTGCATTCTCTCCATTAACAATTACAAAATCATACTCTTTTCCTTTTTTCTCTAAAAAAGTTTTTAATGTCTCTCTTCCTGGGCTACCAACTATATCTCCCACTACTAAAATTCTCATCAATTTCCCTCTTTCTATCAATAGGCTTTTACATTAAATTATATCATGTTAAATTTTTTATGTAAAGTCATATGTAAATTAAATTTATTATGAATTTTCAACAAAAAAATGTTATTATACTTAATAATATACTATTTTAAAAGGAGAATTTATGTATCTAAATTTTTTAAATTATTTTAGAGGTTTTGCTATATTTTTAATTGTTTTAGGACATTCGTTCTATATCACTAATTTTTTTAATCTAAGTAATCCTGTAGAAAATCCATTCTTTAGGAAATTATTTTTTACTATGACAACTGGTGGAACATCACTTTTTGTCTTTATTTCTGGTTTTTTATTTCATCATATTTTTTATTCAAGAGGATTTAACTTTAAAAAATTTATGAAAAATAAGTTTAAAAATGTTTTTCTTCCATATTTAATTATAATTACTCCAATTATTTTTATTAGATTTCCCGAAACGTTAACCAATGGGCATATACAGTTTCAAGATATCATAAGACTTATACTTATGTATCTCTCTGGAGCTCTTTTAGATTCCACTTGGTATATTCCTTTTGCCTTTGTTCTCTTTATATCTTCACCACTTTTTATAAGATATATTGAATTAAAAAAGGGGCAAATTTTTATTATTATACTAGGATTATTCATTGGAATGCTCATACACAGACCTGCACATAATTTACACATCAATGTTTTTCAGGCTTTACTATACTTTACTCCTGCCTATTGTCTAGGAATATACACGTCACAAAAAAAGGAGATTTTACTTCCGTATTTAAAAAAATATAATACTCTTCTTTTTCTTGTATGGATTATTATTGGACTATTTCAAGTGTATACAAATAGATTTATGAACATGCATAAAATAAATATGTTCTCATATAATGGTATTGATTTTATGGGAGTACAAAAAATTATTGTCTGCCTATTTTTTATAGGATTTTTCTATAAGTTACAAGATTGGCATATAGGTTTTTTAGAGAAAACTCTTTCTCTCCTTGCAGACTATAGTTTCCCTATATTTTTTGTACACAACTATGCTATTTTAATAACTAGATACTTCTTAGAAAAATATAGTATCACTCTTAATTTTAGTTATTTAGGTTTAATTTTATTTACAGCTTTTATCTGTACTACATCTATGATTTTTACAAAAGTCATAAAGTTAATTTTTAAGAAAAATAGTCGTTTAATCATAGGAGGTTAACTATAAAAATTTGCATTTATCTGTTTTTTATGGTATAATATAAGAAATAATATTGTGAAGTAAACTTTAATAGTACTTGAATTGTGAGATTCTTGATGCTTTAGTAGCAAGGATTCAAACTTTTCTTTGATGAGGAAATTTTAGTTGAAAAATATCTATAGAACTGGGGTTTATTCAGGGTCTAAATGGCAATGAATTATACTATTCAAAGAATGGTATAAAGTGAATCATTTAATGGTGAAACTTAAGCACTCTAACTCTATTATCTAATTTTAGATAGTGGAGCTAGGGTGTTTTTTATTTAATATTTTTAGGAGGTATATATGAAAAAAATTAAAAAACCTATTTTTGAGATTAATAAACTCAAACATAAGACAAAAAAATTACATGAACGAAATTTTAATAAATTCGGTTTTGATTTACATCCGAGTGTTTCAGTTGTATCAGCATTATTAATGCTCATATTCATTGGAATAACTCTTCTAAATCCAAAAGCTACAAATATGTTTTTAATGGGGTTACAAGAAAAAATAACTGGAAATTTAAACTGGTTTTTTGTTCTCTCTGCCAATATTTTTCTGCTTTTTCCAATTTTCTTAATGGTAAGTAAATTTGGTGAGATTAGACTAGGTGGACCTAAAGCAAAACCAGAGTTTTCAAATTTTGCTTGGTATTCAATGTTAATCAGTGCTGGTATGGGAATAGGTCTTGTCTTCTTTGGAGTGGCTGAACCATTATTCCATGCCAATACAATATTACCACATACAAACTCTACGTCTCAGACACAAGCTCTTGCTACTTCATTCCTACATTGGGGATTACACCCTTGGGGAATATATAGTTTAATATCTTTAGCACTTGCTTTCTTTACGTACAACAGGGGATTACCACTATCTCTAAGATCTGTCTTCTACCCTGTATTAAAAGATAGAGTTTTCGGTAAGATAGGAGACATTATTGATATTACTGCTGTTGTATCTTGCCTTTTTGGACTAGCTACATCATTAGGTTATGGAGCACAACAGATTAACTCTGGACTTAACTATCTTTTCAACATTCCACAAAACACTACTGTTCAAGTTATTATTATAACTTTAATAACTTTAGTAGCTACACTATCTGTTGTATCTGGAGTTGGAAAAGGTGTAAAAATACTTTCAGAATTAAATATAAAAATAGCTGGTATATTTTTAATTGTTATGCTATTTCTTGGACCTACTCTATTTATCTTTAGAAGCTTTGGAAATAGTATTGGTTACTATCTAAATCATTTCTTTGAGCTTAGCTTTTTTAGTGAGAATGGAAATAGTTGGCAAGGATCGTGGACAATATTCTATTGGACTTGGTGGATATCTTGGTCTCCATTTGTTGGTATGTTTATTGCTAGAGTTTCAAAAGGAAGAACAATTAGAGAGTTTATCTTTGCAATCTTAATCATTCCTGTTCTATTGAGTTTTATCTGGTTCTCAACTTTTGGAGCTACTGCATTCTATCAAAATATGATTACAGGTGGTGAACTACTAGAAATGGTAAAAAGTGATACATCTACGGCACTATTTGCTATGATACAAAGTATGGATATTCCAAACGTAGTTAAAACTATCGTCTCTATTATTGGAACATTCCTTGTTATATCATTCTTTGTAACATCATCTGACTCAGGTTCATTAGTTGTTGATAATCTTACATCTGGTGGAAAATTGGAGTCACCTATTCCTCAAAGAATATTCTGGGCTCTAACAGAGGGAGCTATTGCTGTATCACTTCTTGTAAGTGGTGGTAATGAAGCTTTAAATGCCCTACAAACAGGTGTTATACTATCTGGTCTACCTTTTACTATAATTCTTTTAATTATGATGTATAGCTTGTATCTAGGACTTAAAACAGACCTACATAAACTGAAGGAATATCGTGAAGAATCTCTTATCTTCGATATTGTTACAACCCAACTTCCTTCTAACAACGATTCTTCTAGTGAAGACTATTTAAAATAGTCTTCTAAGAATCTATCAACTCCCTCTTTCCAATGAGGGATTTTTTTATTTACTATTTTTTCTATCTTGCTACTATCTAACTTTGAATATTTTGCTCTTTTGGCTGGCAAAGGAAAATCACTTGTTTTTGCCCTTTCTATCCTTCCTTGCCAACCTATTTTTTTTAGAATGTATTTTGCCTGATCATACTTAGAAGCTTCACCACTGTTGGAAAAATGATATAATCCATACTTATCAGTTTGCATCAACTCCCAAGAAAACTCTGCTAAATCTTTTGAATATGTCGGACTTGAAATCTGATCATCTACAATTTTTAAAATGTCTCTATCTTTTGACCAATTTATAACTTGCTTACAAAAATTATTATTTCCCATCCCAAAAACCCAAGAAGTTCTAATTAAAAAACTCTTTTCATATTCCAAAGTATACTTTTCTCCCTCTAATTTAGCCTTAGAATAAACTGACAACGGATTTGGAGTATCCTTCTCTGTGTATGGTATCTCCTTTTCTCCATCAAATACAAAATCTGTAGAATAGGTAACAAAGATTATACCTCTCTCTTTACAAATTTCAGCTAAATTCTTAGGAGCATAGGCATTTAATTCATAACACATTCCTACTTCCTCTTCTGCTCTATCTACATTGTTGTAAGCAGCACAATTTATAACAATGGTAAAATTATTCTCCTCTATAAATTTTTTTACCTTTTCTCTATCAGTTATATCCAACTCACTGTAATCAGTAGCTACATATCTAATTCCCAATCTATCAAATAACTTTTGAAAATCCTGTCCTAGTTGCCCATTTGCTCCTGTTAACAAAATATAATCTCCTTGATAACTTTCAGTATACTCTTTGAATGATTGATGTTTTTTATCTTTTTCTGATAGTATTACCTCTTCTATTCCATACTCTTCTAATTTCCAATCTATACTTAAATCTCTATCATTATACATTATCCCGCTATCGTATTCTGGATAATAAAACTCATCACATTTATACTCAATCTCTGTATTATCTTCTAATGTTAAGAATCCATGAGCAAAACCTTTAGGAATGTACAACATTACTCTATTCTCATCACTTAACTCTATACCAAAATACTTTCCATAAGTTTTACTGTTCTTTCTAATATCCACAACAACATCATAAATCTTCCCTTTTACTACCCTTATTAATTTTCCTTGTGAATGCTTAGTTTGAAAATGTAATCCTCTCAAGACACCTTTTTTAGATTTTGAATGATTATCTTGAACAAATTCGGCTATTATCCCCCTTTTTTTTAACTCCTTTTTATTGTATACCTCTAAAAAGAATCCCCTATTATCTTCAAATACTCTAGGTCTTACTACCTTTATTCCCTCAATATTTATATTTTCTACTATAAATTTATCCATATTAATATCTCACTTAATTTCGCTCACAAACGTTCTACTTCAAAAAATTTTTTTCTATTTGACTCTATATCAAATACTGACACTTTACATTCTAACCAAGATAATTTATCTTTTAAACTATCTTGAATACTTTTCATTATCATCTTTTTTGTTCTTGATTTTGCTTGAAACTCACCTTCTAAAAAAAGAATAACCCATATTTCTTTCTCGTCTCTTTCTATTTTGTCAAATTCCATTTTATTATAAAAATTTGCTAAATTTTCTGCTACTTCACAATTGTTTTTTCTAGTTTTTGCTCCTAATATGCAAGACAATGTACTCTCTACTTTTTTAGATATCTCTACATCAAAAGATTCTAATTGAGGGTTATTATTAATTGTTCTTTTAATATTGTCTTTTTCATAACCATAGCAATCTTTGACTTCTAAGAAAATTATATTTTTATCATCACTAGCTAAAAAGTCAACTCCTTTTCCTCTAGGAAGTTTAGAATAGTATCTTCGATAAAAAGGATCTTCATCAAATTTTATTATTTGATATTTTTCTTCAAAAATAAACTTTAACTTTCCTTCATTCATCTCCATATATTAAGTCTTGCTCCCTTCTATAAAATTCATCAAATTCTTGTAATATAGAATTGTGTGTCAAATTAGAAGTCTCACTAGCTATCTCTGCTTTTATCTTATTATTTTCATCACTATATAATGAAATAAATCTTATATCTAAATTGTTTTTATTAATATTTGAATATGAAGCTAATAAATTGAAAGTTTGTTGTATAAAATAATCATGTGTTGTAATAAAGACTTGTACTCCCATTTTTGCTAATTCCACTATTGCATCAACTATTGCTTTTGCCATTTTAGGATTCATATTTGTTTCTGGTTCATCCCAAAATAAAATTGAATTTTTATTTAAACTTCCACTTGAAATAAGATACAAAATTGTAGCCAATTTTCTGTATCCTTCAGAAACTAATCCCATCTCAAATTCGCCCTTACCCTTAACTTTTAAATAAAATTTTCTATCTTTCTGAATTATATTCCCATTTATTATTCCTTCAAAATTTTTTAAAACACTAGCTTGCTCTGTAGTATTTGCCCCTTTTTTTAAAGGTCTATCTAATAATTTTGTCAAATCATAATAAGTCTCTTCAAAATCTAAATGATATTCTTCATATAACGTTTGAAAATGTTCTGTAGCTGATATCATCTCTTTTGGTGGTAAATATATTGGATCAAATTTATCTATTTTCTCCTTTAAATTTATTTCTAAATTCAAATGTTTTTCTTTTCTATTTCCAAATGATATATTTAATTTCTCATTTTTAGAATTTCTCTTTCCGTTAGAGTATATTATCTCTATATCAGCAGTATTACTTCCCTGCTTTCTACTAACTAATCTTCCAATTTTCATATCTTCAGGTCTAAATACACCTTGAAGCTTTTTTAAAATTCCTTCAGATATTTTTTCTTTTCCTATTTCTCCTTGAAGATTTGAAAGAGGTTTCATCCCAGCATACATAATTTTTAGTAACGATGTCTTCCCTGTACTATTTTCTCCACAAATTATATTAATATTTGATGACCAATCAAATTCTATATCTTCAAAAAGCATAAATTCCTTTAATTTTAAAGATAATATTTTCATTTGATTCACTCCTCTCTTTAAGTCCAATTTAATTTTCTATATTATAACACAAAATAAAAAAATCTCCTAAACCATATAGATTAGGAAATTTTTTTACTTCAACTATTAAGCTTTAAGATTTAGTGAAAATACTATCTAAGTAAAATTAGCTATATCTTTTGCATATTTATATAATAATATATTTTTCTATATATTTTACTTTTTATGAAATATTTTTCTTTAAAGTTTCTTATCAAAACACTCATAATAATCAACTCTACTTTTTTCTAATTCCGAACTATTTATAAAGCTCTTAAGATATATTTTTCTATTTTTAGGTTTTCCATCTTTAACATTTATTTTAATAATTGATTTTTTAGCTTTATTTATAAATTCTCCTTTAAATTTTTTAGTTTCATAATTTTGATAATTTATTTTTCTTCCTTTCATTTCTTGAGAAGAAGAACAACTTTTAAAAATGATCATACCCTCATATATATTTCTAGGAAATTCTAACTTAGATTCTTCTTTATTATCACTTAATCTACTTCTAAAATAAAATAATTTCAAAATCTCCATATTTAAAGCTTTCATAAAAATATGTTTTTTTAATATTCCTTCTACATATTCGGATTTTAATTCAATATAGAATATATATAAATTTTCATTATCATTTTTTTCTTGTACAAAAAGTATTGCATCACTTGAATTATGGAGTGTCCTTGTATATATAGGTAATATGTTCAGTGATCCATTTAAGTTATTTTCATCTAAAGTAAAAGCTAATACTCTATACTCATCATTTTTATATAAAATTGGAAGTTCCTTTAATTCTGCTCCATCATCAGATTCAATTATATTAATTATTGTATAGCTATCTATTTTTCCTTTATTTTCTTTTATTTTTATCTTTTCTGATAACCAGCTGTCTAAATATTCTAACAACTCCATAATTATCAATCCTCAATCGATGAATAAATATCATCACTTAGATTATTTAAATTATCTATTGTTTCATTAAAACTCTCAACCTCTAGTCCATATTCTCCTTTATTCATCTCTTCTATCTTATGATTATTTACTAAATACGCTGAAATATCTTTTGCTTTTATAATACTATTTTTTACTATTCCATTATTATTCATAATTCTTTCTTTATCAATATCAGATACCTTATTTAACATAATTAAGTTATTCAATTCATTAATTATATATGGACTATGAGTAGTCATTACTATATTTATACCATAATTTATCATCCTTGCAAAAATTCTTGCTATTTTTCTTTGATTTTCTGGATGTAAATTTAATTCTGGTTCATCAATTAAAAAATAATCTCCTTTAACAGCATAATATTTTAAATAATTTATTATTCCAATTACTGTCTTTACTAATGATGAACTAGTATACAGTTCTAATTCTTTTCCATCTTTTGTTGTGTATATGATTTTTTTATGATCTTTAACCTTATATTCCCCATAAAGAAGATCTTTTTCTATACTCTTAGCCAATTGAACGACTTTATTATCTTGTTTTATTCTTCTTTCCATCATTTTTGGTATTTGATTTAAAAAATTTATATAGTCATTAATTGGCTTCGGATATCTTGAAACTATTTCTTTTAAAATTTTTTCATCTCTATTCTCTCTAATAAATGAATCTAAAATATTATTTCTTCTTATTAGCAATTCATTATAAAAAATTGCAAGTCCACTTCTTTCTGCCGGAAATGAATATACTCTTTTTAAATTAAAAATTATTACTATTATATAATCTGTAATAATCCTATTAATTTCCTCTATTTCACTTGATTGATTTCCAAGAATATCAAAATCTAAATCAAAAATTTCTCCAATTTCATTTTTGAACTCTTCATCAAATCTTACTTTAATATTAACTTCATCTTTTTCAATTATCCCATAATGATTTCCTACTAAAAAAAATTTTTTAGTATAAGCTTTTCTATTTAGTTTTATTGATTCATATTCAAATTTTATTTTAAAATCTTTAAAAAAATCTTTTGATACTGAAAAAACTATAGGTAATCTTTCTATTATTTTTTCTTCTATGTTTAACAATATTTCTTTTAAATAATTTTCTTTGAATAGAACCTCTTCCAAACTTATTTTAATTTCTTTTTTTTCTTTTGGGAATTCTTTTATAAAGTCTTTGCTTCTTTTAAAACTTAAGCTATTAATTGTAGTAAGAATAGTATATATCAAATAATTTATATAAGTTTTTCCTTCATTATTTTTTCCACAAAAAATATTTAATTTATTGAGTTCTATCTCTCCTTTTTCTACAGGACCTAAATTTTCAAATATTATTTTCATACTATCACTCACTTTCTTTATTTCTATATCTCTAAATGTTCTATTTGATATCCCACAATATAATTCAAAATTTATATTTTTATAAAATTTGATAATACTAGTAATATAACTCTAACTATTTTAATAATTTTATCCATATTATTATATATAATCTCAAAACCTTTCTTTTCATTTTTTAAATTTTCTATTTTTTAATAAATCCTCCTTAAATTTGAATAAATTTCTAAAATATTTGTTTATTTTTCATTTGCTAATTCAACTAAATATTTTCCATAATCAATTTTTAATAGTGGCTCTGATAACTTCAACAACTTCTCCTTATCTATCCAACCATTCCTATATGCAATCTCTTCTATGCTCCCTATCAATATTCCCTGTTGCTTCTCAATAGTTTGTATAAAATTACTAGCTTCTAAAAGTCCATCAAAAGTTCCTGCATCTAACCATACCATTCCTCTTCCTAAGTCATTAGAAAAAAGTTTATTCTCTTTTAGATATTGATTTAAAATGGATACTATTTCTAATTCTCCTCTAGCTGACTTCTCTATAGATTTTGCTTTTTCTACAACACTATTATCAAGTACATATAATCCAGGTACAATATAATTGGATTTTGGTATCTCTGGTTTCTCTTCTAAAGATATGATTCTATCTCCTTCAAACTCTATTACACCAAAATTTTCTGGCTTTTTACTGTAAATAGGAAAAATCATTGCACCACTCTCTAATGACAAACTATTTTTTAGCTTCCCAGTAAATCCATTCCCATAAAAAATATTATCTCCCAATATGAGCATACAACTATCTTTTTCTAAAAATTCTTCTCCTAATATAAAAGCTTCTCCTATTCCTTGTGGCTCTTCTTGTATTTTATAAGTTAAATTTAACCCTAGATTGTGACCATCTCCTAATAGCTCTCTATATAGTTTTTGATTCTCTTTATCAGAAATAAATAAAATATCTTGTATCCCTGCCAACATTAAAACAGAAAGTGAATAATATATCATTGGTTTATTATACACAGGTAATAACTGTTTTGATATTGTTTTAGTTAATGGATATAGTCTTGTTCCTCTTCCCCCTGATAATATTATCCCTTTCATACTTTATTTTCCTTTCTTACTATATTTTTATATCTCCAAATTTATCATATAATGCTTTATAGTCTTTAGTTCCTATAAATTCTACAACATATTTATTTTTAAAATTTAATGCTGCTGTTGAAAAAAGAGTTATTACTTTTTTAAATTCCATATTTAACAACATAAATATCTCTATTGGAAATTCTTTTTCTATTATTACTACTTCAATATTCTGGAATGCCTTAGTATAATCTGTTTTCTCTCTTGGATGTGGTTTAATATATATTTTCTTTATATCTCTTCCTTTTAAAAGATTACTATATATATCTATTTTTTCCTCTTCTGATATAATATTATCTTCTGACAAAGGCTGAGTTATTAATAGTATTTTTTCTTTTTCATTTTTTAAATTTTCTAGCTTTTCTAAATTTATATCAAAGATATCTAAAATTTCTTTCTTTTTTTCTATTGAAAGTAAATTCCATTTTGTTTCTATATCTATTATTTCTACTTTATCTTTTATTACTTCTGGAATGAATAAAGTTCCCGTCAAATAGATTTTTTTTATTTTGTCTGATAAACCAAATCTCTTATATTTTTGAGGAATTTTTTCAATACAAACCCTTCTAAAAAAACTATTTATTTTTAATTTTTCTTTCTTATTTAATTCCTCTTCTAATATTTTAATATCATAATTTAGAGTTCCATCCTCTAATAAAATCATCGGATAATTATAATTATTAAATAAGTATTGAGAATGACTTAAATGATCCTGTAAATAAATTTCATCTATATGTTTTATTTTTTTTAATATTTCATCAAATTCTTTATTTTGCTTATAATGCTTCCAATATTTTCCATATTTAGTTTTATATTCTATTTTTGAAAATTGATAAGTATTTCTGAACTTTTCCACTATATTTTTTGAAATACTCATATCAAAAATATATAAATTATTAGCTGTATCTCCATCTAATAATAGACCTAAAAACAAGCTATACACTGTATCAACATAAAATATTTTCACAACAATTTTTTATCCTTCCCAGTCTATTTTATTTTTTAATTTATAATTTATTTGTCTTTTTATTAATCTTTTTATAACTCTAAAGGAATAAATACCATTTATCCAATAAAATTTATCAAAAAAATTTATAGAAACTAAATTTTTAGATAATAACAACTTTTGTATATCTTTAATTATAACTTTTCTTTCAATTTTAGTTAAAGAGTTCTCAATTAAAAATTGTTTGAATAAATTTTCAATTTCTCTGAACTCTTCCTTAGGGACTATAATTCTTTCATATCTTTTTTTTCTATATCCTATTATATTTTTTCTTAATAATGATCGCATTTTTGTAAATTTATCTAATCTATTATTAAAAGAAAATTCAAAAAAACTTTTTTCTATTTTCTCCAGAGAAGTAATTATTCTAGGATAATTTGGTTTATATGTTATACTTCCTTCTCTTGAAGTTCTATAATAAAACCTATAACTTTCCACATATTTTACTTTATCTGCCAACATTAAAGTTTTAAATGAAAACTCTTCATCTTCGTGGATAATTCCTTCTTTAAAAAACAATTCATTTTTTATTAAAAACTCTCTTTTATATAATCTATTCCATACTAATACTTCAGCATCATTATAAAAAAAATATTTTCCTTCTTTTGTTGTTAATTTATCTGGGAATTTATATGTTTTTTTTCTTTCTTTTCCTGTTATATCATTATAGTAAATATAGTTGGTAAATATAATATCTTCTTCTTTATTATCTTTATATAATATTTCTAAAATATCTTCCTCTGCCCAATCGTCGCTATCTATAAAATAAATATATTTCCCTTTAGCTTCTTTTATTCCTACATTTCTTGCACTAGATAATCCACCATTTTCTTTTTCTATTACTTTTATTCTTTTATCATCCATATACTCTTTTACAATTTTTATCGAATTGTCTTTAGTTCCATCATTTATAACTAAAATTTCAATATTTAAAAATGTTTGTTTCAGTATACTTTCTAAACATTTCCTTATGTATTTCTCAACATTATAAACTGGAATTATCACACTTATATCCATAATTTTCTCCTTAAATATCAATCTAAATAAACCTGTTCTAACATATTTTCAACTTTTTTTATTATCACCTCATCTGAAAATCTTTCTATACTCTCTTTTTCTAAAATATTTTTTTCTATTTCTTTATATTTTTCCAAATTTTTTGACAAGAGATCTTCTAACATAGTTCCAAGTGTTAAATAATCTCCTACTGGGAATAATAAACCATACTTTCCATCCATTAAAATTTCTCTTGGTCCTGTTTTACAATCACTCGATACTATTATTTTTCCTAATATCAATCCTTCTATTAATACAGTAGGAAGTCCCTCGTAATTAGAAGAATGAACTAAAATTTTTGCCTTTTTTATCCAAGGATACGGATTTTTATCTGCCCCTAATAAAGTTATCTTTTCATCTAATTTCCTAAATTTTATTTCATTTTCAATAATATTTCTATCTTTCCCTTCTCCTAAAATAAATAATTTTACTGGATCTTTTGTTAAAGTTGTATAATATTTATATGCTTTTATTAATGTTAAAAAGTCCTTTTGTTTACTATCTAACCTTGAAACCATTAAAATATATTCTTCTGTCAATTTTTCCTTTTCTATATTTGATTTCATTTTTATATTTTTAATATCAAATGGATTATATATTGTTTCAATATTTCTTTCATTTATTTTTGGAAATATATTCTTTAATTCTTTTGACATCTCATTACAAATACAAACTATTTTCTGCATTTTTTGAAAATTTTTTTCAACTATATTTTTTTCTTTTTTTAAATTATAAATATCTTCAATATTACCATGGATCCAACAAATTTTTTTCTTTTTTGAAAGTTTTTTTAAATATTTAAAATATTTTCCATCTTTAAAATCAATTATTATATCTCTGTCTTTTGAAAAAGAATAATAATTTTTTTTCATTAAATATCTATTATATTTTTTATAAATTTCTCTTAACAATTTTCTTTTAATTATATTTTTATTTTTAAGCTCTACTATTTTTTGTTCTATCTTTAAAGATTGCATATATTTATATTTTATTTCTTTTGGAATTTCTTCTTCAAAATATTTATCCTTCTCACTATGAAATGCTATTTTTATATCAAATTTATTCAAATTTATTTTTTTTATATATTCTAATAATACTCTTTCAACTCCACCCAATCCAATTCCACTTGTCAAAAAAATTATTTTTATTTTTTTATCACTTGCTATTTGTTTCTTCATAAATAACTCCTACTAAAATTAACGAAATTAATAACCATAATAACATAGGATTCCAACTATGTCTCCATAGTGGCCAAACTAAACCATATGTAGCAAATACTATTAAGCTACCTAGCAAAGATAATCTATACTGATAGTTTTTATTTTTTAATAATATATATGGTAAGATTAATAAAATAAAACTAAATTGAACAAAACTAAATATTCCACTATCAGTCATTAAATTTAAATACATACTATGTGCATCATCAAAACCATTTTCAAATGTTTCTTTATATATTTTTTGTGTTTCTGTCTCCTCAGGCATATTTTTTACATACTCTGCAAATAAATCATATCCTTGTTTTGTTCCACTTCCCATAATTGGACGCTGTTTAAATCTCCATATTGCATTTTTCCACATTTCAACTCTCAATCCATTTGACATATTGTCAGTAGTTACTTTTACATTAAATGTATTTTCTTTAAATCTTCTAGCTTGTGGCATTTGTAAAAAACAAAATAAAATTAATACTCCTCCTAGCATAGTTATTAAAATTATCTTTAAGTTTTTAGAAATCACAATCATTCCAATAATAGCAATTATAATCGCTAACAATGCTGCTCTTGTTTGAGTTAGCATCAATAAAAATATTGTACCACACAATACTAATGTGCTTATAGCTTTATATTTATAATTTTTATTTTCGATAATTTGACCTATAGAAAAAGCTCCTACAGCTGGAACTAAAAGAGCTACATCCATAACTCCTTCAAAAACATCTAACCTATAATAACTCAATGATCTGTGAGTTATGTAGAAATTAATTCCTTGAATAAATAATATTCCATAACTTACTAACAGAGAAATTAAAAAATTTCTTAAAATTTCTTTTTTATACTTTACTAAAGAATATAGATAAAATACTAAAATAAAATATCTATTTATCTTAAAATAGGCTCTTGCTGCTTTATAATTAAAATCTGCACAAAAATTCCAAATTGTTCCACCCAATACTAAAAATAATATAAATTTTTTTAATTTTTCATTACCACAATCTAATTTTTCTTTAAAATAAAAAATATCTATCATAAGAAATAGTAGCATAAGATACAATAATCCTTTAGCTATGTCAAAATTTGTAAAAAAACTTATTCCAAATAAATATAATACTATCTCTTCTAATTTTAAATATTTTTCTCTATTTATATTAATCATATTTTCCACCCTTTTTTTCTTAATTGCTTTTTTTTCTCTCTAATACATTCTACTAATTTTAACTTTTTTATTTTTCTAAAAAATTTGGCTAATAAATATCCTCGTTTCTCCTTTATTTCTGGATAATACTCATCTATTTCTGTTTTTAATTCTAATACTAATAAATCTTCTTTTAGTATTAAAATATCATTTGATCTTTTAAACCATAATTTTTTTTCTTTTTTCATTTGAGTATCTACTATTCTCAAACCAGTTTCTGTTCTTAAAAAATTAGAAGTATTAAGATCCCCATGATATCTTCCTAAATTATGAAATTTTTTAGTTACTTCAATTACTTCAATAATATCTTTAGTATTTTTTAAAATTTTACCTTCAATGTATTCCATAAGAATAAAGCTCTTTTCAATCATTTTCCCTCTTTTTACTAATGCTATCAATGGTTTAACCAATTCTATTAAGCCTTCATCTATAGCTTCTAATCCATTTATTAATGTAGTTAGTGCTTCACCTTTTTTTACTAACGTTTGAATTTTTCTTTGAGGAATAATTATTTCTGAACGTAATTCTTTTAAAATATATTTTATATTGTTTATCTTTATTATAGCTACATAATTTCTTTTAGTATCCTTTAAAGTTTGAATAACTTCAAAATTTTTATCCACTATATTTTTTCCGATTCTTTCCATTGAAACTCTATCTTTTTCTGAATAGTAGAGTTTCCACTCTTTATATTCTACCTCTTTTATTTTCATAATATATTTCCTTTATATGTTATTTATTAAAGTTTCAATATCTTTTATAATATAATTTTTGTCAAATCTATATATGCTTTTTTCCATATTATTTACATATAATTCTTTTATTAACTCTTTTTTCTCTAACTTTATCAAAATATTAGCTAATTCTTCATAATTACCTGTTTCAAATAATATTCCACTTTTACCATCTTCTAATATTTCTGTAGGTCCAACTGGACAACTTGAAGAAATAACTAATTTATTTAAAAAAGCAGCTTCTACTAATACCAATCCAAAACCTTCATATTTTGAACTATGAATAAAAAAATCTGAATTATTAAGCCAAATATAAGGATTTTTAAATCTTCCTAATAAAAGAATTTTATCTTCCATATTATATTCTTTTATTAAATTTTCTATTTCGACCTTACTTGGTCCATCCCCTATGATATATAACTTTTTACTATTATTATATTCACTATAAATCTTAAATGCTTTTATCAAAGTTAAATAATCTTTTTGAACTGTATCTAATCTAGAAATAGCTATTACGTAATCATTTTTTAATAATTCTCTATTGTTTTCATCTAATTCATCAATATTATCTTTCAATTTTAAAATTCTATCAAAATTAAAAGGATTGTATATTCTAGTTATTTTTCCTTTTAGTTTTGGATATATTTCTTGTAATTCCTCTTTCATCTCATCACAGATTGCTACAACTTGATCATATTTTTCCAATCTTTTTCCAAATCTCTCTATCTTTGATTTTTTCTTTTTTAACTTAGGAATTGAATTATGAATCCAGACTATTTTTTTACCTACATCTAATTTATCTATATACTTTGATGCTCCAGCATCAAAGTCTACCAATACATCAACTTTTCCTATTTCTTTTAATATTTTTTTCATATTTTTGCACATAATAAAAGTTTCAAAGTTCATATATATGTTATACATTAATTTATACACTATATTTTTTCTTTTTTCTTTATAATATTCTGTTTTATTTATTAATTTTTGTGATTTTAAAAAATAATACTTTATATTTTTGGGAATATCCTTTTCAAAAATATTATCTTCTCCACAATCATCATCTATTATCAAAGTTATATTAAATTTTTCTTTATCAATAGTTTGTAGAACTTCTATTAAAACTCTTTCTAACCCACCCATTCTTAAACTACCGCTTCTAATTATTATATTTTTTTTCATACTAATTCCTCTACCGCTTTTTTAAAATCTTCTACAGATATATTATTTATTTTTTCATTTGGATAATTTTCATCATAAAAATCATCCATTCTTTCTTCACTTGGTCCTACTATTTTCAACCATGAAACATTATGAGCAAACGGAACATCTAAATTTTTAAATAAAGCAATTCCTTTTTTTCTTGTAACAAAACAAAAATTATATAATCCAGATTCAAACCCTATGAACAATTTAGAATTAGCAACAATATTAAACGCTTCCTCCAATGTTGTTTTATCTACCATATTTTTTATTTTTAACTGTGGTAAATCATTTACTAATTCTTCCGCATATTTTTTTTGTAACTCTCCATTACCTATCAAGATAATCTCTTCTTCAGGAAAATATTTTATTGCTTCTAGCAAATAATTTTTCATTCTTTTAGGACTACATACTCTATCTCTAGCTGTTGATCCAACTGCAACTACAATTCCATTTTCTTTTTTAGTAAATTTACTGCTTAAATTTGGGATTATCTCCTCTATTTCGATTCTTTCTTCAAAGATATTTTCTGATATTTCTTTAATATTTTGTAAAATCTTATTATTTTTTGAAAAATTAAATGTTTTTGTATAATATTTATTATATACTTTTGCCATTTTATTAGTGTCTTCTACTCCAATTTTTTCTTTAGCAAAAATATTAGCAATAATGCTATCATTACCAAATTCAATATTTATATATTTTTTTGGTCTATAATCTTTATTAATTTTATACATTAACTTCAATCTTTTAAAAAAATTTTTTTCTGATTTTCTTGGAATTCCTATTACATTATATCCCAACATTATACCTAAATTTTTATAATGATCTTTCATCAAAAAATACACATTCTCATGTCCATATTTTTCAATTATCTTATCTGCTAATTTACTTCTTACTAAAATATCTCCTATTCCATCCATAGATTTAACTATTATTTTTCCATCATTTTTAAAATTACAAAATTTAAAAATAAAATTTATTACTGAACTATTTACTAAATCTCTAATATAAGCTTTTTTTAATATCATCTTATTTCTCCATTAATATATTTAATTTCTCTATTGAATCTTGAATTTGTTCAAAAGTTATACTATTTAAAATATCTGTACCATATTTTTTATCAATAAACTCTCTACCACCCTTTCCTTTCAATATTTTTATATTTTCTTCTTTATGTTCCCATGGTGTTTTTTGTTTACTCCAATGTAAACATATTGTATTTACCCCTAAAGAAAAAGCAATATTATATAATCCAGAATCTCCACCTATAAATAGTTCTGAATCTTTAATTACTTGGATCACTTCTTTTAAAGTCAATGTATCTATACAATCTATTATTAAATCAGATTTTATCTCTTCTTTTAATTTTTTTGCTATTTTCTTTTGTTTCTCTCCACTTCCTAATACATAAATTTCTTTTTTATACTTTAATAATTCTTGAATATACTTTTTTAGGTTTAAATATGTTGGAGTTTTTATATAATCTGCAGTTCCTATTGCTATGCTGATTATATTTTTATATTTTCTTTCAAGAAAATATTTTCTCATATCTGGTTTTACATCTTCTAAATTAAATTCTTTTCCCAGTATTTTTTTTAAAATGATTATATGTTTATCTAAAATATAATCAACATTTTCTGACATATCATATTTTTCCCCTGATAAAATATAATCAGCTTCTTCTGGAATATATGAATGATTCATAATAGCTACTGTATTAAAACCTATTCTATTTAGTTTTCTATACTGTTTTATTTTATAAAAAACACTCCATTTAGTTTCATCTACAAAAATATTTTTATAACCCTGTAACTCATAAATGGATTTCCACTTGTTTTTACATAATATATAAGTATTTTCTTTTCTAAATTCATTAGTTAATATTTCTATAGTTTTACTTTTAACTATATTATCCCCTAATGCATCCAATGTTATAATCAATAAATTTTTACTTTCCTTCTTTTTTCTTAGAAGTCTATAATCTACTAAACTTAGTTTTATTAGATATTCTTTAATTTTTCTTTTTAAATATGAAGTTTTTAAAATTCTTATCTTTCCCATACCAAACCCCTATAATACTTTTTTTATTTCTTCTATATCAAATTTATTTATATCAGGTTCTTCACCTTTTTTTACCTCTAAATCTAAAGAGAAAACTTGTGTAGCATCCTTGTAATTAGGTGCCCACAACTCTTTATTCATATTATTTTCATCAGAGTTATCTACTCTATATATTGCAATCAATTTCTTTTTAAAGGCTGCTGCAATGTGTACTATTGAAGTATCTGGAGTTATTACACAATCAGATTTACTTATTAAATAAGCTGTCTCTATAATATTATCTAACTCAGGATAACAAACTTTTTTTGGATAAAGTTTAACTATCTCTAAAACTTCATTTTTTTTACTTTTTTCTCCAATTATAAATATAATCCTATTCTCTTTTTCCAAAATTGATTCTATTATTTTTTTTATATTTTCTCTATTAATCTCTCTATGCTTACTTGCAGCAAATGGATTCAATACAAATATTTCTTTATTTTTCAAGTCCTCTAGCAACTTATCTACTTTTATTTTATCATTTTTATTAAAATACAGATCATACTCTAAATTTGCATTTTCTATTCCTAATATATTTAAAACTTTTTCATATAATTTTGTTATATGAAAACTACCTATTGGAAAATTATAACTTATATCGAATAATTCCCAATTTTCTCTATTCAATCCCATATTGAATCTAGCACAACATCTATTAATCAACATCATCTGATTTACTCTTAACATCTCTGAAAAATCTATCAACAAATCATATTTCTCAACTGCTATCTCTTTTGAAAGTTCTAAAATCTCTTTTCTATTTTTCTTATAGATATAAATTTTATCTACATTGGGATTATTCTTTATTATCTGAGCATTTCCCTCCCTTGCCACTACTCCTATTTTAATATCAGGATATCTCTTTTTTATCTCTCTAAACATCAGAGTATTTATAACCATATCACCAATTTTTCCATCATACCTTAAAAAAAGTATAGACTTTATACTATTATTTTCAATAAAGTTTCCTTCTTTTATCTGTTCTTTATTCTTTTTTTTATCCCACAACCATTTTCCAATTTTTAATCTTTTTTCTCTCATATAGTTTTGAAATATTCTATTTATTTTTCTTATCATATATTATTCCTCTTTTTATTTTTATACTTTTTAGCTTTGTATTGTAAATATCCTGGTGAAATTTTTCTTATAAAATCAAATAGTGATGTTTTATCAATAGCCGTTCTTCTTATATCAAATAAATCCTCAGTAATAATTCCGCTTCCTGTATCAGTAGAAACAGCAAATAGATATCCACTTTCTTTTACCATATCTTTTGTCTCTTCTTTTCTATGTCCATAAGGATATGCAAATACTTTTAATATTTTATTTAATCTATTTTCAGTTATTTTTTTATCCTCTTCAATTTCATATTTAGCTTTTTCTTCTTCAGCATCTAAAAAACTTAAGTGTGTTAATGTATGTCCACCAAACTCTACTGTTCCACTCTCTTGTAATTCAAGAACTTCATTGTCATTCATCAAATCAAATCTCTTTTCATTACTACTTTCAATAGTCCATTTGTTATAATTTAATCCAGAGACTAAAAATATAACAGCTTTCATTTTATATTTTTTTAACAATGGATACAGTATTTCATAGTTATCTTTATATCCATCATCTACTGTTAAAATTATATATTTTTTATAAAATCTATTTTGTAATCCTATTCTATCTAAATCTTCAAAAGTTATTGTTTCATATCTAAAAAACTTTAAAATTCTTAAATGTAATTCAAATTGTTTTTTAGTGACAAAAAGCTTTATTTTTCCACCATCTTTCTTATTTTCTACAAATTGATGATACATCAATACTGGAATCTCATATTTTTTTATTCTAGAATAATGATTTTCAAACTCTAAAATATTTGAAATTTCTCCAAAAAGATAAGGTGTTTTTAATAATTTTTGACAAAATTCTAAAATTCCATTTTTTTCTTTCGAATATATTATCCTTCCTTTACCACAAAAAGATCTTAATATTCCTTCTAATAAAGTAACATAGAATATTTCATTTCTTTGCTTATTTAATTTTTCAAGCTCTATATTTCTCTCTCCTACTACATAAATTTTCATATTCTATCAATAAACTCCTCTATTGCTAATTTTGCATTTCCTTTATCAAATTGTTTAGCTCTTTTATATCCTTCTTCCTTATATTTTTTACGTTCATTTTCATTCTTCAAATAAAAAAATAACAAATTTAATAAGTCCGTTTCATCTCCTGAAATTAATTTTCCATAATTAGATTTATTTCCTAAGATCTCTCGTGTTCCATTAGTTTCTGTTACTATTACCATTTTTCTTAAAATCATAGCTTCTATACAAGTTAATGAAAATCCTTCATTTTTTGAAGTTAAAACGAATAATTTTGAATTAGCTATATATTTATATGGATTTAATTTTTGTCCCAACAAAAAAACTTCATTCTCCAGATTTAAATTTTTTATCAACATTTGTAATTTTTCTCTCTCTTTTCCTTCACCAATAATTACCAATTTTTCAAGTATATTCTTTTCTTTTTTCAATCTTGAGAAACTTTTTATCAACAATGCTTGATTTTTATTTTCAGTTAGTGAACCAACAGAAATTATATATTCACCTAAATTTTCTTCAACAGCTTCTTTACTTTTTTCTAAAATCAAATCAAAATCCATAAAATTATATATCTTTAATATTTGAGGATGAATAGTATTTTTTTCATATCCATTTTTCATCACTTCATTTATAGTTACTATGTAGTCATATCTCTCTACATTTTTTCTTTTATTCTTGTTTTTATGTAAACTTCCATCTCCAGCATGACTCCACCCAATTAATTTTTTGTTTCTTAAATTTATTTTATGTAAATTTCTCATTAATCCCATATCATAATCTATAATTATATCTGAAAAATTCAAATATTTTTCAAATTCCTTTGCTGATATTTTTTTCTTTATTTTTAATAAAAATGAGTATAATACCTTTCTTAATGGATTCTTACTCTTTTTATTTTTTTCAATCCAACTCATGAATCTTTCAGTTGTTAAAAATTTATACTCCACCCACTTAGGAATCTCATCAATATAATCATTTCTCTTTCCATTATTTTCCTCTATCAATAATAATACCTCATACTTTTGAGGATCCAATAATTTCAAGAATTCTATCAACATTTTTTCCTGACCACCGATTGAAATATTTCCATTGTGAACAATCAATTTTCTCTTCATCAATAACTCCCTAAATACTAATATTTCCTTTATCTTTAAATTATACCAAATTTTTAATTATTTTTCACTTAGATTTACTAAATTTGATATTAATTTTGTATTTTTATGCTATAATTTAAATATATTTTATAGCGGGGAGTTTATATGAAGATTATTAGTGAGCAGAAAAGATCTATTGTTTATTTTGATGAAAATAATGAAACATTTATTAAAAATTTTAAACCTAAATTTATCAACAGACTCAAGTATTTTTTTAGACTTAGAAAATATCCTGGAAATAATTTTTATTTCATTAGTTTAGAACTACAAAAATTAAATATTTCTACAGTTCAGATCTTAAATTACTCACATTACTCTGTTACCACTAAGAAATTAAATGGCATTCCTTTAGATAAATATTTGCAACAGCATAAAGATATTCTATATAATTTTATTATAGTAGTTTCTACTCTTTTTAAAAATAATATATATTGTGGAGATCTCTCTTATGATAATTTTTTTGTGATAAATAATAGTATTTATGCTCTTGACTTAGAAGATTATCGTAAAGTAAGATTTTTTAAAAGAAATACTAATGAAGCAATTAGAAGAATGAAAGGAAAAGTTGATGATTGGGTAATCGAAGAGATTAAAAAAAATCTAAACATTAATTGAGGTGCTTTATGAAAAAAGTAAAATTTATATACAATCCATTCTCAGGTGAGGGAATTGTTACAAAAAACTTAGATACAATTATTGAAAAATATCAAGCAAAGGGGTATACTATTATTCCCTTCAGAATCTCTGAGGAGCAAAATTTAGCAGATGCATTTTTAGATCTAGATAATAGTTATCACCATATTCTAGGAGCTGGAGGAGATGGTACAATCAACCAAATTATCAATCTTATGAAAGGAAAGCAACTGGATATTCCATTAGCTATTCTACCTGTTGGAACTGCCAATGATTTTGCTAAATTTATAGAAATGCCTTCTAATATTGGGGAGGCTTGTGATAAAATACTAGCTGGAAATATCCACGAGATTGATTTAGGAAAAGCAAATGACAAGTATTTTATAAATGTCTTTAGTTTTGGGGTATTTACAGATGTTTCTCAAAAAACTCCCACTCATTTAAAAAATATTTTAGGAAAATTAGCTTACTACTTAAATGGTATTAAGGAGTTACCTTCACTAAGAAAGCTTAATATTAAAGTGGTAGCTGATGACTTTTTCTATGAGGGTAATGCCTTAATTTTCTTTACTTTTAATGGAAAAACTGCTGGAAATATAAATATATCATATAAAAGTGAGATAAATGATGGACTTTTAGATGTCATAATCTTAAAAGGAGAGAATCTTCGTCTAGCTCTTCTTTCATTCTTTGAATTTTTTAGATCAGAGCATCTTGAAAAACCTAAGGATATTATTCACTTTAAAAGTAATAACTTTACAGTTGAATACTCTGACCCTACTATAAAGTCTGATATTGACGGAGAAACTGGACCTATATCTCCTATTCATATCACTTGTGTAGAGAGAGGATTAAAACTTATATTCTAATATCATTTAACAGTTTAATATTTTTTTAGAAAATTATATTTTTTATATATGAATCATTGATTAAATTAGTTATATTATGAGAAAAAAAACTATTTTAAAACACTCTTTATATTTTTTTCTCTTTTCAAACAGTTCAAATGATTAATTTTTTCTATATTTTATTCAAAATTGTAATTTTCCTTTCCAATTATATATTATTTTTATTCGTTTTATAAAAATAATGCATATAGTAAATCATTGACTTTTAAACTCATAATGAGTTATATTCTTCTTAAGAGATTTTTTATTCTTAGGAGGTTTTTTATGTTTGAATATACATTTAATATGACTGAAACATTGGCAATAGCTGTAATATTGCTACTTATAGGTAAGGAGATTAAAAAAAGAGTTGCTCTTCTTGAAAAATTCTTTATTCCAGCTCCTGTTATTGGAGGAACTATCTTTTCAATCTTTATGTTGATTGGGCATAATTTTAATCTTTTTAGTTTCTCTTTTGATGGAACATTAAAAGATTTTTTAATGATAGTATTTTTTACAACTATTGGATTTTCAGCTAGCTTTGAACTCTTGAAAAAGGGTGGTATAGGGGTTGTCCTTTTTTTAATCTCAGCAACAATACTTGTTGTTATTCAAGATCTAGTTGGAGTATTTTTAGCTAAATTTTTTGGATTACATCCATATATTGGACTTGCTGCTGGTTCAGTTCCCTTAACAGGTGGACATGGAACTTCTGGAGCTTTTGGTCCTATACTTGAAAAAGCTGGTGCAGAGGGTGCTTTTTCAGTTGCTATTGCTTCTGCTACCTTTGGTCTAGTAGCTGGTTGTTTAATTGGAGGTCCTGTTGCTAAAAGACTTCTACAAAAATACAATCTTAAACCTAAAGATGTTGTAGAAAAACATAACTCTTTCATTGATGATAGTATTAGATGTATCTCTGAAAGTGTTCTATTTGACTCTATTGTTATTATCTCTGTCTCTATGGGTATAGGTTCCTTTATTCCTGTTTTAGTTGCAAAATATGGACTTATTCTTCCACCATATATTGGTCCTATGATTATTGCTGCAATTATCAGAAATATAGCTGATTTTAAAAAGAAAAAACTTCCTATGAGTGAGATGGCTATAATAGGGAATGTCTCTCTATCTCTGTTTTTAGCAATGGCATTGATGTCAATGAAGTTATGGGAATTAGTATCTTTAGGAATTCCACTACTAGTCATTTTAACTATACAGACAATAATTATGGCTTTTTATGCTTATTTCATCACTTTTAGAATGATGGGAAAAGATTACGATGCTGCTGTTATTGCAACTGGACATTGTGGTTTTGGTCTTGGAGCTACTCCTAATGCTATGGCTAATATGGAAACTTTTACTGCTATAAATGGATTTTCTGCTAAAGCTTTCTTTGTACTTCCATTAGTAGGAGCTCTATTTATAGATTTTACAAATGCAACAATAATTACATTTTTTATGAATATTTTTAAATAAACTACATTTAAGGGGGGCATCAAAATGTTTCAAAATTTAAGTATTGGTGTTTTCGATTCTGGAGTTGGTGGAACTACGATTTTAAAAGAGATACTTCTACTCCTTCCCCAAGAGAACATTATATATTATGGTGATAGTGGTAATGCTCCCTATGGAGAAAAATCGATTGAAGAGATACAAAACCTCTGTTCTAAAATATTGGATTTCTTTGTTAAGAATAGATGTAAAGCTGTAGTAATAGCTTGTAATACAGCCACTGCTGCTGCTTTGGATAAACTTACTGAGGAGTATTCTATCCCTATTATTGGAGTTATAACTCCAGGTGCTAAGGGGGCTGTAAAGGTTACAAAGAACAAAAAAATTAATGTTCTAGCCACTCCTTTCACTGTATCATCTCATTGTTATATCAAAGAGTTAGATAAATTTTCAAGTAGTCTCTCTATATTCCAAGAGGGCTGTCCTGAATTATGTCCAATGATTGAAAATGGTTGGGAGCTATACCCTAATCGTGAAGAGGTTTTAAAAAAACATCTCTCTAAACTATCTAAATCTGCAGATACTTTAATTTTGGGCTGTACACACTATCCTATCATTGAAAATGATATTAGAAAATTTTTCTCTGGAACAATCATTGATCCAGCAAAAGAAACAGCTATGGATTTAAAAGAGCTTTTAAAGAAAAAGGAGCTACTTAACTCCTCTAGAAAAAAAGGTTCATTAGATTTCTTTATCTCTGGAAATATAGATTCTTTTAGAAGTATAGCTGAAAAATTTTTAGGTTTCTCCATTAAAAATATCTACTCTGTTGAAAAATAGATTAACCTATTGAAAAGAGTGCTACAACAAAAATTTGTAACACTCTTTTTATTTTATATAAATCTTAATTTTTTTCTTAGATTCTACTATTTTTTACATTCTTATTGTAGAAATTTCTAAATTTATCTACAATTAAATCAACAGTCATCATCTTTTCCTGTTCACTTGCCTCTAATGAATAAGCATTAGGGTCTATATCTAACGGTCCTATATGCTCGTTTTTATCTCCAGCTATCAACCATTCTTTTACATCTAGATTTGGTCTACAAACTACCAATGTAGGTATTCCTACTGCATGTGCTATATGTCTTGGTCCACCTTCATTTCCAAAGAACATATCACAATTTTTTAGTAACATTGCTAATTCTCTAATACTTTTTGTTTCTATATTTGTAAAAATATGCTTATCATTTCCCAATTTTTTATGAGCTTCTAGTGCAAACTCCTTTTCAGTTGGAGAGTAGTAGAATATTATCTGAGGTTCAAACTCTTTGATTATCTCCTTTGTAACCTCTAACATCTTCTCTATATTGAAGACTTTTGAAGGAACTCTTGCATTTATAGCAAATGCTAATACAGGTTTTTGAAAATCAATCCCTGCATCTATCATTTTCTTTTTCATATACTCCTTCTCTTGATCTGTAACTTCAATAGAAAAATCTTCAGTATATTTTATATCATACTCTTTTTCCAAAGGCTTCAACATTTTTAAAAACTTATCAATCTTGTTCTTTGCTCCTACTGGTTCTAATATCTTATGAGTATATGTATAACCTCTATTTTTTTTATATCTTCCTATCTTATACTTACACTTAGGTGATAGAAGTGTAAATAGTTCACTTTTAGGTGTAGACATAATATCAATAATTATATCATAATTATTTCTTGTTACTTGCCATACTTTTTTTATATATTTAAATATATTTTTCTGTTCATCCTTTGTAATTGTTATTACATTATCTATATATTTATGATTTTCAAAAAGTGGGCCTATATGCTCATAGATAACATAATCAATTTGAGCATCTGGAAATGTATTCTTTAAAGTATTACAAATAGGTGCTGCTAAGACAGAATCCCCAATCTGTTTAAATCTGATTACTAATATTTTCAAAATTCTACCTCCAATTGATTTCTATTCAGATTATAGCATTTTTTTCTACTTTTAACCATAAAAAAAGGAAATAGAGGATAAATTTCCTCATATTTCCAATATTTCTAGTCATTATAGTATAGATTTTCTGTAGGGAATACTTGATCACAAGTTAGATCAATACCTAATTTTCTTAAAGTTTGCTCATTATTTTTTCCTACGATATTTGTGCAGTGTGCCTGTGTTCCTTTTAGCATACTCAATTTATCCACAGCTACTTGTGCCATTGGATTTGTTGCTGCACAGATACTCAATGCCATTAGAATCTCTTCACAGTTTAAAGTTATATTCTTGCTTTGAAGAGTTTTATCTTTTAAATTTAAAATTGGTTCTAATACTACTGGTGATATTAATAATATCTCATCATTTATTCCAGCAAAATATTTTACAGCATTTAAGATAGCTGCTGATGGAGCATCCATTAGTGGAGATGCCTTTCCTGTTATCATCTGACCATCTGGTAATTCAAAAGCTATTGCTGAAGCAGGCTCTGTTTGCTTAGATCTAATATCTTCTAATTTCTTTCTAGCTACTTCTACGACTTTTCTATCCTCTTCTTTTAAATTTAGAGCATCCATTATTGTACGTGTTCTTTTGAATGTATCATAATCTACATAACCTTTTTTATATTCACAACCAGTTTTGAAATATCTTCTGATTATCTCTTGTTTAGATGCTTCTTTAACAACCTCATCATCAATTATTCCAAATCCAACTCTATTAACTCCCATATCTGTTGGAGATTTATAGATTGATTCCTTTCCTGTTATCTTTTCTATAATTCTTTTTAATAGTGGAAAAGCTTCTACATCACGGTTATAGTTTACAGCTGTCTCTCCATAAGCTTCTAAATGGAAAGGATCTATCATATTTACATCTTGTAAATCTACAGTTGCTGCTTCATAAGCTATATTTAACGGGTGTTTCAACGGTACATTCCATACAGGGAAAGTCTCAAATTTTGAATATCCTGCTGCATTCCCTCTTCTGTAGTCATGGTATAACTGACTTAAACAAGTTGCTAATTTTCCACTTCCAGGTCCTGGAGCTGTAACAACTACTATTGGCTTAGTTGTTTCAATGTATGGATTTTGTCCATATCCTTCATCACTAACAATTGTATCAACATCTGTTGGATATCCCTTAGTTGCTCTATGTTTATATACTTTTATTCCTCTACGCTCTAATTTGTTAATAAATAAAGTAGTTGCAGGCTGATCATTATATCTTGTTATAACAACGCTATTTACTTGAAGTTCATGCTCTCTTAGATCATCTATCAATCTAAAAACTTCCATATCATAAGTGATTCCAAAATCTCCTCTTATCTTATTTCTCTCTATGTCTCCAGCATATACACAGATTACTACTTCAAGTTTATCTTTTAACTTATGTAATACTTTTATTTTAGCATTTTCATCAAATCCAGGTAAAACTCTTTTAGCATGTAAATCAAACATAAGTTTTCCACCAAATTCAAGGTAAAGCTTATCATAATTATTAACTCTCTCTAAAATATACTTTGATTGTTCTTCAAGGTATTTATTGTGATCAAATCCTATTTTCATTCTCGCTTCTCCTTTTTTTAAAATTTATTCGACTTTATATTGTACCATAGATTTTAAATTATTTCTACTTTTTTTACTCTCTTTTTATTTTGGAATTTATTTCTTTATTTTTACATGTATACATATAACTCATTTATTATTTTTATTTGACAAATATACTTAAATATCTTACAATGAGATAAAGGAATATGCTGGGGTGATTTTGGAGAAAGGCTTAGATTAAATCTCTTAAGGAGATTTTTTTGAGTCTTTTTTTATAAAAATTTTTGGAGGTTATTTTATGAAAAAAATGATTAACAAACCTGAAAACATAGTAAACGAAATGGTAGCTGGAATGGTAAAAGCTTATCCTAACTCTCTTGAAACAGTTAATGATATGCCTATCATTGTCAGAAAAGAGAAAAAAAATAATAAGGTTGCTTTGATCAGTGGTGGTGGAAGTGGTCACGAGCCTTCTCATGCTGGTTTTGTTGGCTATGGTATGCTAGATGGTGCTGTAGCTGGTGAAGTATTTACATCTCCTAGTGCTGATAAAGTCTATGAAGCTATCAAAGCTGTAAATTGTGGTGCTGGAGTACTATTAATAATTAAAAACTACAGTGGTGACGTTATGAACTTTGAAATGGCTGCTGAAATGGCAGGTATGGAAGATATTCCTGTTAAGAGAATCATAGTTAATGATGATATTGCAGTTGAAAATAGTACTTATACAGTTGGTAGAAGAGGAATAGCTGGAACTGTTTTAGTTCATAAAATAGTAGGTGCTGCAGCTGAAAAAGGATACTCTCTTGATGAGCTAGAAGTATTGGGAAATAAAGTTATAAACAATATAAAAACTATGGGTATGTCATTGAAACCTTGCTTTGTTCCAACTACTGGTAAATTAAGTTTTGAACTTGCTGAAGATGAAGTTGAAATTGGATTAGGAATACATGGTGAACCTGGAACACACAGAGAAAAATTCCAAGATGCTAATACTCATGTTGATTATCTATTGGAAAAAATATTAACTGAATCTAAATTAAATGGTGAAGAGGTTGCTGTTTTGGTAAATGGACTTGGAGAAACTACTCTAATGGAGTTATTCATTATCAATAATAGAGTTGCTGATGTTTTAAAAGAAAAAAATATAAGAGTAGCTGATACAATTGTTGGTAACTATATGACTTCTCTAGATATGGGTGGATTCTCTATCACAATTCTAAAATTAGATGATGAGATAAAAGAACTTCTTATGGCAAAAGCTGATACACCAGCATTCAAAAAAGTTTAGGAGCTGATTATATGAGACTAGATATTTTAAATAAAGTTTGTGAAATTATTATTGAAAATAGAGATAACTTAACTGAATTAGACAGAGTTATAGGTGATGGTGACCACGGAGTAAATCTATCTAGAGGAGCTGAAAAAGTTAAAGAAGAGATTCCAAAAATGGAAGGACTAAAACCTTTTGAAGTCCTTAACAAGTGTGCAATGCTATTGATGTCCAATGTAGGTGGAGCATCTGGTGCCCTATATGCTACTGCTCTTATGAAGGGAGCTGCTGCTTTGAAAGGAAAAGACGAGGTACTTCCTGAAGATGTTGTCAACACTTGGAACGATATGATCTTAGGGATAGAGAGTCGTGGTAAATCTACAAAGGGTGAAAAAACTATGCTAGATACTTTAATCCCTGCTTATGAAGCTTTTAAGAGTGAGATTGAATCTGGTAAAGATCTAAAAGTTGCTTTTGAAGTTGCAGAAAAATCTGCCAAAGCTGGTATGGAGTCTACAAAAGATATGTTAGCTACTAAAGGAAGAGCTACTTATTTAGGAGAGAGAAGTATTGGACATATTGATGCTGGAGCTACATCTTCATATCTTATTATAAAAACTATTGCAGAGTCACTTTAGGAGGTTTAAATGGTAGGTTTTGTTATTGTTTCACATAGTAAAAAGTTAGCTGATGAAGTTATTAATCTCTGTAACGAGATGAAAAGATATGATTTTCCAGTTGTAAATGGAAGTGGAACTGAAGGTGATCATTTGGGATCTGATCCTATGATTATCAAAAAAGCTATTGAAAGTGTTTACTCACCTGATGGAGTACTTATCATTGGAGATCTTGGTAGCTCTATTCTAAATAGTGAAATGGCTATTGAGTTTTTAGATGATTCATACAATAAAGATAAGATTAAAATTGCAGATACATCACTTGTGGAAGGAACTCTAGCAGCAATGGCTATAAATGATGGAAAAACATCTCTTGAAGCTATACTAGAAGAGCTTCAAGAACTTAAAACATTTAGTAAAATATAAATCTTATATTAAAAGGAGTCCCAACAAAATAGTTGATGACTCCTTTTTTACAATACATATACGACTCTCAATAGAGAACAAATTATTGACTCTGTTTATCCTCTCTCTGTTCGAGTAAAACTCCATTGAGGTGAACATCCATTTGAGGAAACGGAATACTTATATTTACTGCATCAAGTGCAGGTTTAATTTCATTCAAAGTTTCTTTATACACTTTCCAATAATGCTCATTAGGAATCCAGCCCTTAAGTGCAATATTAATTGAACTATCTCCGTAGCTATCCACATGGGTATAAGGTTTTGGTTCTTTTAAAACATATTGATTTTTATTTAAAATATCCTCAAGAGCCTTTCTAGCAACATCTAGATTACAATTATAGTCCACTCCAATTATTAATTTAAGTCTTCTAGTAGGTGTCTTATTATAGTTAATAAGTTTATTTGAGACTACCATTCCATTAGGAACCATCACAATATCTCCATTATGAGTACGAATAGATGTAAAAAATACATCAATCTCATGTATATAACCTACTTCTCCTGCAATTTTTACCTCATCACCAACACAATAAGACTTAAAAATAAGTATGATAATTCCACCTGCAAGATTTGATAGATTATCTTTTAAAGCTAAACCAACTCCAATTCCCAGTGTACCAAAAAATGCAAACAGACTACTCTCTTTTACACCTAGAACAAGTAAACAAATAGTTATAAGAAGTGCGTGCATTCCCACATTAAAAATCGATCTTAAAAAACTTCCAAGAGATTTATTTACATTCTCTTTAGAGGTTGCCCTATCTAATATAGGTAATAATTTTCTTATAAATCTAAGTGCAATGTAGTAGATAACTACACAAGCAATAACTTTAATTATAAAAAATATCCACCCTACAGTAAGATCCACTAAATAAGTTTTATTAGTAAGTTTTTCCAATACTTCACTAAAAAAATTTTTAACTGTATATTGTTGAATATCCATAAATATCCTCCATAGTTATAATAATATACTCTTCTATTTATTTCTATCCCCAATATATTCAGCTAATTCCAAGAGAACTCTTCCCTTTTCTGCTCCAAATCTATCTACTATAATAGTTTTTGCACTCTCTATTGTCTCTTTAAGTAACTCTTTACTTTTCTCCATTCCTAAGATAGAAGGATATGTTGATTTATCATGTTCAAGGTCACTTCCTACTGGTTTTCCTATACTTTCAAAATCTCCCTCTATATCTAGAATATCATCTTTTATTTGAAAAGCCAATCCGACTAACTCAGAGTATTTTAAAAGTACATCTCTATCCTCTTTGGTAGCTCCAGCTATAACACAAGCTGTCTCAACAGGAAGTCTCAATAATTTTCCTGTTTTATTAGCGTGCATATACTTCAAAGTTTCCAATGAAATCTTTTTCCCTTCACTCTCTATATCTACCATCTGTCCACCTATCATACCATTTATTCCAGCATAACTAGATGTTAATTTCACTATCTCAACTATTTTTTCAGGTGAAAGCTCTGAGTTCTTCTCAGTAAGTACATAGAAAGCATGAGTTAATAGAGCATCTCCTATTAAAATTCCTTGAGCCTCTCCAAATTTCTTATGAGTTGTTAATTTTCCTCTTCTGTAATCATCATTATCTAAAGCTGGTAGATCATCATGAACTAAAGAGTATGAGTGTATCATCTCAATAGCTGACGCTGTTGCTAGTCCCATCTCTTTTTTACAACCTAATATCTCTAATGTCATAAAATGTAAGATTGGTCTCAATCTTTTTCCACCATTTAAAACAGCATATTTCATCCCTTCAGCTATGACCTCTGGATAGCTCAACTCACTTAAATATTTGTCTATTCCTGATTCTACTAATTTTTTTCCTGTTTCAAGATACTCTTTTAATAACATCTTATACCTCCTCAATCAATAGATCTTCATCCTTCTCTACCACTTTTAAAACTTTTCCCTCAGCTTTATTCAGTAGATCTGAAGATTTTTTTAGAAGTTTCATAGCTATTTCATACTCTTTTATAGATTCAGCTAGAGAAAGCTCTCCACTCTCTAATTTCTCTATTATCCCATCTATCTCTGCAAGATTCTCTTCAAATTTCATAGTTATCTCCTTATCTTGTGTAGAATGTTATACATTTTTTACCATATTTTCTCTCATCAGCCTTTTTATACTCACCAATAACATCAGCCATCTCTTCAAAAACATGGTGTTCACAAATTATAAGTCCATCATCTGCTAAAATTCCATTCTTTTCTATAGCCTTCATAACTCTTGTACAAGTTTCATCTTTATATGGAGGATCCATAAAAATTATATTGAATTTTTCTCCTTTTCTTCCCAAGATCTCTACAGCTCTGATTACATCATTTTTATAAGCTCTGCATCTGTCCTCATACCCTAAGTTATTTACATTCTCTATTATGAATTTTAAAGCTTCACTATCTTTTTCAATCATAACAGCTCTCTTAGCTCCTCTGCTTAAAGCCTCTAAAGATATGCTTCCACTTCCACTGAACAGATCTAAAAATATAGAGTCTGGAACATACGGAGCAATAATTGAAAATAGTGATTCCTTCATACTCCCCAATGTTGGTCTAGTGTCTGTTCCCTTTCTACTCTTTATCTTTTTATTTTTTGCATCTCCTGCTATTATTCTCATTCTATCAACTCCATTAATAGATAAACATTGCATCTCCAAAACTGAAGAAATGATATCTCTCTTCCACAGCAGTTCTATAAACATCTAACATAAACTCTCTATTTGAAAAAGCTGATACAAGCATTAATAGTGTTGACTTAGGTAAATGAAAGTTTGTTATTAATGCATCTACAACTTTAAATTTATACCCTGGATATATGAATATCTCTGTACTATTTTTTTGAGCTACCACTTTTCCATTTTCATCTACAGATGATTCTAATGCTCTAGTACTTGTAGTTCCTACAGAGATTACTCTCTTTCCTTCTAATTTTGCTTGATTTATTATATCTGCTGCTTCTTTAGGAATTTCAAACATCTCCTCATGCATCTTATGATCTAACACATCCTCTGTTTGAACTGGTCTAAATGTTCCTAAACCTACCTCTAAAAATATATCTACAATTTTTATCCCTTTTTTTTCTATTTTTTCTAATAATTCCTTTGTAAAGTGTAATCCTGCAGTTGGTGCTGCTACTGATTCACCTTTTTGAGCATACACAGTTTGATATCTCTCTTTCTCTTTCAAACTCTCTACTATATATGGTGGTAGTGGCATATTCCCAAGTTTATCTAACACCTCTTCAAAAGCTCCTTCATAGCTAAACTTTAATACCCTATTTCCATCATCTTTTATCTCTATCAACTCTGCAATAAGCTCATTATTTTGTCCTACATAAAGCTTTTGTCCCAATTTCAATTTTTTTGCAGGTTTCAATAGACACTCCCAAGTGTCTAGATTTATTCTTTTAATTAGTAAAATCTCCAGTACTCCACCAGTCTCTTTATGTCCAAATAATCTGGCTGGTATTACCTTAGTAGAATTTCTAACTAAGATATCTCCCTCATGAAGATAATCTATTATATCATAAAAATGTTTATGCTCTAATTTTTTATTATTTTTATCAACCAACATAAGCTTTGCATGATCTCTTGGCTCTCTTGGCTCCTGACCTATCAACTCTTCTGGTAAATAATAATCATAATCATGTAGTTTTGTAGACATTAATTTTCCTCTCTTCTCTTTCCAATTACTACTCTATCTATTCCACCATAATCTTTAACTATAGAGATAACATCAAAACTGTTTTCTCTCATAAATTCAGCTACTTTCTCTGCTTGATTATATCCTACTTCAAAAGCTAAATACCCATCTTTTGTTAAAAACTCTGAAGCCTCCTTTGATATTTTTTCATAAAAAAAGTATCCATCTCCCCCATCTGTAAGGGCATTTTGTGGCTCATATTTTAAAACCTCTGGCATTAACTCTCTATACTCATCTGTTGGAATATATGGTGGGTTTGATATAATTAAATTAAATTTTACATTTTTATACTTCTCATTTCTTAAAACTGAAAATACATCTGATTTTAAAAACTTCACATTCTGTGCTCCATTTAAATCTCTATTTTCAGTTGCAACTGCTAGAGCTCCCTCACTTATATCCAATCCTAGTATATGAGCATTTGCTAACTCTTTTCCTAAAGTGATAGCTATAGCTCCACTTCCTGTCCCTATATCTAAGATTTTTGGTGTTGGTAAATCATTTACCAAGTATTTACATTGCTCTACTAAGATCTCTGTATCAGCTCTTGGAATTAAAACTCTCTCATCTACTTTAAATGGATAACCATAAAATTCCCACTCACCAAGTAAATATTGTAACGGTTTTCTCTCTTTTCCTCTAGCTACTAACATCTCTTTTATCTTTTGTTTATCACTATCTTCTATTTTTTTATTCAAATTCAAAGTAAGTGTCATTCTATTAACTTTAAGTATATGTGAAAATATATATTCTACATCTAATTTAGCATTTGGTACCTGATATTTTTCTAGATATTGGATAGATTTCTTTAAAAGCTCATAATTTTCATCTCTATAATTCTTCATATCCATACTCTCTTCTCCCTTATCCTTTATAAGTTCATCAAAGCCCTTTCTAGCTCGAGCCATCTCTCTCAAATATCTTTTTATAGTATCCTTTTGTTCAGGTGTAAGTTCCATATCAAAATAAGCATAGAGAGCAATTCTCTCTATTTTTAAAACTGCTGATATAAGTTTCTCACTTTCAAGACGGGGTTTTGAAAAAGAGTATTTTTGCAAATACTCTTTTGAAAAATTTAATATTTCTAGTAATTTCATACTACTCTTCTGATGCACTTGCAAGCATTTCAGCTTGGTTGAATGTGATAAGAGCATCTATCATCTCATCTATATCTCCATCTAAAAATGCATCTAATTGATATACAGTAAATTTAATTCTGTGATCTGTAATTCTTCCTTGTGGGAAGTTGTATGTTCTGATCTTTTCAGATCTATCCCCTGTTCCTACTTGAAGTTTTCTTTCACTTTCTACCTGACTTCTTTGCTTTTCACATTCCATCTCATATAATTTTGAAACTAAGTGTTTCATAGCTTTTTCTCTATTTTTTAGCTGAGATCTCTCATCTTGACACTGTACTACTATACCTGTAGGTAGGTGAGTAATTCTAACTGCAGAGTCAGTCATATTTACGTGCTGACCTCCTGCTCCACCAGATCTATATGTATCTATTTTCAAGTCTTTTGGATCAATCTTAACCTCTTTTACATCTTCTACCTCTGGAAGAACTGCAACAGTTGCTGTAGATGTATGAACTCTTCCTGCTGATTCAGTTTCAGGTACTCTTTGTACTCTATGTACTCCTGATTCAAATTTTAATCTTGAATAAGCTCCCAATCCATTGATACTGAACACAGCCTCTTTTAATCCACCAATACCAATCTCTTGCTTCTCAATTATCTCTATCTTCCATTTTTTTCTCTCTGCATATCTACAATACATTCTGAATAGATCTCCTGCGAATAGAGCAGCCTCATCTCCTCCTGCTCCACCTCTGATCTCTACGATAACGTTTTTGTCATCATTTTCATCTTTTGGAAGTAAAAGTATTTTTAACTCTTGCTCATACTCTGGTAACTTCTCTTCAAGTTCCTTTTGCTCTTCGTTCATCATCTCTCTCATATCAGGATCTTTTTCATTTCTGATATTTTCTTTTATAAATTGTAAATCCTCACTAAGAGTTTTATACTCTTTATATTTCTCAACAAGTGGAGTTATTTCAGCTAATGCCTTATTACATTCCATCATTTTTTTAGGATCAGATAATATCTCTGGTGATCCTAACATCTCATTAAGCTCATCAAATCTTCTTACAACCTCTTCTAACTTAGCGAACACTATTTTCTCATCTCCTTTTCTACACTATAACTTAGTAATTATATCATATTTATCTTAAAAAATCAATTTCAACAGGTATCATTATTTTTAAAAGACCACCTGTTCCATTTTTTGTAGGAATGGTAACCTCTTTCATAAATTCTATTGAGTAATCCAAATTTTCATATCCCTTTTTTTCAATGTAATCACTTAATTTTTTATAGGTATCATATAAATTTACATAAGCATCTATATGAGTAATACTAAAAGAATTTCCAACAACGAGTTCCTTACAATCCTTAAATATTTTTTCTTTTGGTACCAATATCCCTATCTTTAAAATTGGCAGTATATCATCCGAACCTATAGTTTTTATCTTTTTTAAATCTAGTATATTTATATACTCTGTAATCTCAATACTATTTTTTTGTGCTATCTCATTTAGTTTTAGATATTTTGATATCATCTCTTTTTCATCTATTGGATTATCCATTTCAAGAGAATACCAGTAGATAGATTTACTTTTTTCAAATTTTATATTATCATTTTCTTCTATATTACTCTCCTTAAAATTTTTAATTCTTATCTCCAAATTTTTTCTTATATTCTTTAGGTTCTCTATCTTTATGTCTATTTCACTTATCTTTTTCTCCAAAAATTCTACGTTGCTATTCATCTTTTTATTTTGAACTAAATCTTTTATCTCTTCTAGTGAAAACCCAGCTCTTTTTAAAGTTAGTATAAGCATTAAATCCCACATTTGCTCTTTTAAATAATATCTATAACCATTATCTTTATCTATTTCTTTAGGAACAAAAATTCCTTTTTTATGATAAAATATTAGTGTTTGCCTTGAAATTTCAAATATTTCAGCTAATTCAGAAATTTTATACATTTTTTTCATATTTACCCCTTGACTATATAGTTTAGTATATAGTTTATAATATCATAGTTTGAAAAAATAATCACTAAAAAGGAGAAAAATTTATGTCTGAAAATTTAACTTTAAAAGATGGAGATATTACTAAACTATTTTTTAAGTTTGCTATTCCTAGTATATTTGGTATGCTAGTTGTGTCATTAGAAATGATGATTGATGGAATATTTTTAGGAAGAAATGTTGGTGCTCTTGGTCTTGCAGCTGTCAACCTTTCAATGCCACTTATCAATTTTTTACTCAGTATTGGACTTATGATCTGTGTGGGAGGTGGAGTTATCACAAGTATCTACTCTGGAAGAAAAAAGTATAATAAAGCTAAAGAGACTACTACTTTGACTCTTATCTTATTATTTCTAGTTTTAGAAGTTCTTTCTATTTTTATTCTTTTTAACTTAGATTTTTTTATAAAAATATTGGGAACTAATGAGGAGATATATCCATATGTCAAAGCCTATCTAATGCCTATGATGATAGGAGCTTTTTTCTACTCTTCACCTATTTTTACAGAAACATTTGTAAAAATATATGAAAAGCCAAATTGGGTTTTTATTAGTGGATTTACCTGTCTTAGTACGAATGTCTTATTTGACTATCTATTTATTGTAAAATTTAATTTAGGAATGACTGGAGGAGCTGTAGCAACTCTTATGGCATGTGCTGCTGGATTTTTTGTTCTACTTCCTCAGCTTCATTTTAAAAAACTTAGAAAAAATCTCAACATCTATTTACAAGATATAAAAAATATCTTCTATAATGGTAGTTCTGAAATGCTATCCCTAGTTGCATCTACTACTGCTATGTATCTACTCAATAGAACTCTTATGAGAGAGATTGGAGTGCTTGGAGTTTCAGCTTTAACAATAGTTTTCTATATAAATCAAACATTGAATATCGTTTTATATGGACTTTCTCAAGCTCTTCAACCATTAGTTTCATATAATTTAGGAGCTAAAAATTTAATAAAAATAAAGGCAGTTTTAAAAATCTCGCTTATCTCTGGTGGAGTAATTGGTATTATTGTATATATAATTAGCCATATTGTTGGGGAAGATATTATTGAGATCTTTTCTAAAGGAAATGAAGATTTGATAAATATAGCTTTAATAGCTCTATTTTACATGAGTTTTGCATATCTTATCTCATTCTTAAATATTATCTCAACATCATTTTTAACCGCTATTGAAAAACCTTTAGAGTCTGTGATTGTATCTATGGGAAGATCTATAGTATTTATAGTTATCCCTCTTTTTACTCTACCTAAGATTATAGGTCCTATAGGAATATGGCTATCCATTCCCATAGCTGAATCACTTTGTTTATTAGTGAGCTTTGTTTTGATGAAAAGAGCTAAAAACTATCTTCATTCAGTTATAAAAAAGTAGTAAAAAAGAGTAGCTAAGCCTACTCTTTTTCCTCTTTTAACATCTTTTCTATTCTTTTTACTCTTCTCTCTATCTCATTTAATTTAAATTCTAGAGAGTTTAATATCCAAAATTGAAAATGACTCGCTCTTTGAGATTCATAGAACATCCAAATAATCTTGAATATCCCCAATAATACTACTATCTCTAAGGTTAAAAACAGAGTAATTTTTTGTAAAACAACACCTAACATCAAAAGTATTCCTATCAATATTAAAAAGATAAAATTAACTATCTTATGTTGCTTATTATTCCTTCCTCCTATCTCACCTACAATGTTTCTTATTCTCTCTTTCTCTTTTTTAAACTCGTCTAATTCATGCCTCAAGTGTTCGTCTTTATCCATAAATACACCTCTTTGTACTTAATTTCTAAACTCCCCAATCTCTTGGATATCTAAATCCTGTTCCTATTCCTCTAGGAAATACCTTAGCTATTACAGGCATAACACGTTTATACTGCATTATCTTAGTTCTTCTAACTATTTTTTCAACAATTTCCAAAGGATAACCCTCTTGAACAATCTCATCTATGCTCTTTCTCTCCTCTACAAATCTGTATAGGATCTCATCAGCCATAAGATAAGAGTATCCCAACTCCTGTTCATCAGTTTGTCCTTCCCACAGATCTGCACTAGGTTTCTTATCTATCAATTCATTTGGAACTCCCATATGTCTCGATAACTCCCATACATGAGTTTTGTATAGATCTCCTATTGAATTTATTGCTGAAGCTGAATCTCCAAACTGTGTTCCATATCCTAAAAGTAGCTCTGTTTTATTTGAAGTTCCTAATACTAAAGCATTCTCTGCAGCTGAGTGATCAAAAAGTATTGACATTCTCTCTCTTGCCATTTTATTTCCTTTTCTAAGACTGTTCATCTCTGGGTTCATTTGAAAATATGCATCCACCATTGGAGTTATCTCTATCAATTTACTTTTTATTCCTGTTTTTTCAACTACAAGCTTTGCGTGTTCAACACTCTCTTTACTAGATGTCTTATATGGCATCATTATTCCCAAAACATTCTCTGGACCAAAAGCTTTTGCTGCTAAAAAAGCTACTAATGCTGAATCTATTCCTCCTGATAATCCTAAAACTACCTTCTTAAATCCAACTTTTGTTGCTTCTTCTCTTAAAAAATTAACAAGTATCTCTTCTAAAACTTCTAAATCTACACTTAGCTTTTCCATAAAATTCCTCCATACTACTTATCTAGACCGAATTTTCCAAGTCTACAGTTTCTATAATCTCTAAGTACAGTATAAGCTGCTTGTTGAATATTCAAGCTCTCACCTTTATTGAACATCTTTCCTCTAAGAGCTATTTTTTCTAATATTTCACCCATTATTGTACTCTTATCCTCATCTAAAAGCTTGTATCTATCTTTCAATGTATTCCACATCTCATACTTTATCATCTTAGAAATCAATATTCCTGCAATCTCCTCTATTGGAAGAATCTCATCTCTTATTGCTCCTGTAATAGCAAGGTTTTGTCCAACCTCTTCGCTTTCAAATTTTGGCCATAGTATTCCAGGCATATCTAAAAGTTCTAATCCCTCTTTTATTCTTACCCATTGTTTTCCTTTAGTAAATCCAGGTTTATTTCCTACACCAGTACTATTTTTTCCAACAATTCTATTGATAAGTCTAGATTTTCCAACATTTGGAATACCTACTACCATCAATCTAGTATTAACTTTTCTTAGACCTTTAGCCATCATCTTCTCTTTTTTTTCTGCTGATACCTTGTCTATTATTGAATATAGTGCCTTTACATTGAATCCTGTCTCAGCACTTATCTCTAACACTTCATCAGCAAAATTATTCTCTTTAAAGTATTTTTTCCAATAAGTTAACTCTTTCTTTTCCACTAAGTCAGCCTTATTTAAAACTATTACTCTCTTTTTATTCTTTGCAAAAACTGTTATATCTGGATTTTTACTTGATATTGGTATTCTCGCATCTACAACTTCTAAAACTATATCTATCAGTTGCATATTGTCCTTTATCAAATCCTTTGTCTTTTTCATATGTCCAGGATACCAGTTTATCTTTGTCATTGACATAATTTTTCTCCTTAACTACTTTTTTAATCTTCCAATCCCTTTACTAAAAGAACTATCTCCCCTTTGATTGGATTTTTAGATAATTTCTCAATAAGTTCAGTAGTAGTTCCTCTCAATATCTCTTCATAAATCTTAGTAATCTCTCTTATTATTACTACTTCTCTTACACCTATAAACTGCTCTATATCTCTCAATGTCTTCTCTATTCTAAATGGAGACTCATATATGACTATTGTTCTCTCCTCTTCAGCCAAAGATTTCAAAAGAGTTTGTCTTCCCTTTTTCTTTGGTAAAAATCCCTCAAAACAAAATCTTCTCATACTCAATCCAGCTACAGAAGCTGAAGCTGTAAGAGCACTTGCTCCAGGAATAGGAACAACTTTTAATCCCTCTTTGTGAGCTGCATCTACTAGCTCATATCCAGGATCCGATATGCAAGGAGTTCCTGCATCAGTTACTAGTGCAATATCTTTTCCCTCTTTTAAAAGGTTTATTATATTTGCTATCTGGTGCATTTTAGTGAACTCATCATATCTATATACAGTATTTTCAATTTCAAAATGGTTTAATAATTTCTTAGTAACTCTTGTATCTTCAGCAAAGATATAGTTTACCTCTTTTAAAATACGTATACCTCTTAGAGTCATATCTTCAAGGTTACCAATAGGTGTTGCCACTATATATAACATACTCTTCCTCTCCTATTTTCTTTCTAAAAGCATTCCTTTTAAGATTCCAACAGCTGTATCTAGTTGAATATCTTTATGCTTCTCAAACTCTTCAGCTTTCTTTTCTCCAATAACTTCTTTTATTATCTCTTTCTTATTTTCTTTTGATTCTTTTTCATCAATATTAGTTACCATTCCATCAAAAAGCATATAATCCTCTTTGTCTTCTACTTTTACATCTGGCTCTATTCCAATACCGTGAATACATACCCCACTAGGTGTATAGTACTTAGCTATTGTAAGTTTTATTCCATCTCCATCAGGTAAATTAACTAATGTCTGTACACTTCCCTTACCAAAAGTTTTTTCACCTATCAAAAGACCTCTCTTATTATCTTTAATCGCTCCTGCAACAATCTCAGAGGCTGAGGCACTTCCCTCGTTAATCAATATTACCAAAGGAAAATCTCCATAGTATTTTCCCTCTCTATTAGATATCTGCTCCTCACCATCTTTTGATTTTACACTTACTACTTTACCCGATTTTAAGAACATAGATGATATTTTTATTGCTTGATCTAAAGCTCCACCAGGATTGCTTCTAAGGTCAAATACTAGAGCTTTCATTCCTTTTTTTTGTAGCTCCTCCAATCCTTTTACAACATCTGGATATACATTCTCACCAAATTGAGTAAGTCTTAGATACCCTATCTTATTCTTCTCATCTAACATCTTATTTTTTACATATTTTAACTCTACAACTGCTCTAGTGATCTCTATCTCTTTAGGTTCTTTTAAACCTTCTCTCACCACAGTAACTTTTACCTTTGTATTCTCTTTTCCCTTTAACTTTTCAACAGCCTCTTCACTTGTAAGATTGTATGTAGATTTTCCATCTATTGCTATTATCTTATCCTTAGGCTTCATTCCAGCTTTATATCCTGGACTATCCTCAATAGGTGATACTACAACTAGAGGCTCATTAACTCTTTTTTGTACTACCATTCCTACACCGACATACTTTCCTTTTATATCCTCTTGGAAATTTTCTAGTTGCTCTTTTGTAAAGTAGTTAGAGTGTGGGTCTTCAAGAGAATCTACCATCCCTTTCAAAGCTCCTTGCATAAGAACTGTTCTATCTATTTTCTTATCTCCAACATAATTTTGATTGATAACATCCATAATATCTGATAACTCTTTTAACTGTCTGATGTTTGTTAAAAATCCAACTGACTCTTCACTATCTTTATTACTGTTCTCATTTGCAAAACAATTAGTAAAAATAAGTGCTGACATTAAAATTATCACCAACTTATTTTTTAACACACACTTCATATTGACCCTCCTAAATTTCTCCCCATTTTTACAACTTCATCTATATTTACACTTATCTCTTTTGCTGGATCTTTTCCAAATAGTGAAATATACTCTACATTTCCTTTAGTTCCTGTTATAGGTGAAAAGTCAAGTCCTTCTAAATAAAGTCCCTCTGCTCTCCCATACTCTATAATCTCTTTTATAACCTCTATATGCTTATCGTCGTTTTTTACTAGTCCACCTTTTTCTATATACTCTTTTTCAACCTCAAATTGTGGTTTTATCAAAGCCATCAACTTTGTTTCAGGTTTAAAAAATTTAACTAGATCTCCAATTATCTTTCTTATAGATATAAAAGATACATCCATAACTATATAATCTATCTCACTGTTGTCAATATCTTCAAGAGTTAAATCTTTAATATGCATATTTTCTATAGATTTTACTTGTAAATTATTTCTCAATTTCCAATCCAATTGATTTGTTCCAACATCCACTGAATATACAAATTCAGCTCCATTTTGTAAAGCACAATCAGTAAATCCACCTGTTGATGCTCCCACATCCAAAACTTTTTTTCCTAAAAAATCTAGAGAAAAAACTGATACAGCCTTCTCTAACTTCAGTCCACCACGACTCACATATTTTAAAGAATCTCCCTTTATTCTTATGTTCAATTCTTTATCTGATTTTATCATAGTTCCACTCTTGTCGATTTTTTTATCATCTACTATTACAAGTCCAGCCATAATTGCTCTTTGTGCCTTCTCCTTGTCCGGATAAAAACCTCTTTTTACAAGTAAAACATCTAATCTCTCTTTCATATTGCACCTCAGATTTTAAAGATCTCCTCATCTATCATATATGATAAAAGAGGACTTTCTAACATTATATTTTTAAATCCTTTTTTATCAACTATTCTTTTTAACTTCTCTGTCTCTCTTACTCTTTGAATAAAAAAGTTATCTCCAATTGGAATTTTTTTATTCTTTTTATAGTAGTTCAAAAGTTGTTTAGTAGTCTTTACCTTCAACTCCTGTTTAGCCCTCTTTAACCTATCCTTTATAACTCCTTGAGTACAGTTTAATCTCTCTGGAATATCATCTAATTGGACACCCTTAGCCATCAATTCCAAAATCTTATCTGCTCCAATAGGATTTATTCTATGATATTTAGCTGAATACATATCAGCTCTATGTACTATGTGAGCCTCTTTACTATTAGGTTGAATCTTTCCCCATTTACCATGATGAGAAAGAACTATATGGATTATATTCTTCTTTATATTATCCTTTAACTCCATACCTATCTTCTCTTCTATCTCTTTTAATACTTTTTCTGCCTCTTTTGTGATATACTCTGGTTTCTTTAGCATCATCTGAGAATGTGAGAATTTTTCTTCAGTTTTTCTTATACTTCCCTTACTTAAGTCATGTATTATAATTCCAACTGTTAGAGCAAAAAAATCAACTCTCTCTTTAGCCTCTAAATATGTTCTATAATCTCTTTTTAATTCATCTATTGAAATTTTTAAAACATCATATGTGTGAGTTGACACCTTTACTCCCTGATCATCAAAAAGCTCTAAATCTTGTACCATCTCTAGATTTAAAAGAGAGTTTATAAATTCTAATGCTTTTTTATTCTTTTCTTGCATCTATTTTTTCCTCAATTCTTCCTATTAAATTTTCGCCTCTTAACCCAAACTCTTCCAAAAGTCCATCTCTCTTACCGTGAGGTATAGCTCCATTTTCTATAGATATTTTTTTTATTATCTTACTTATATTCCTTTTGTTGTAAAATTCCATTATACTACTTCCAAAAGAATTTTTCTCATAGGCTTCTTCTAAAACAAATATATTCTCATATTTATTTACACAATCTAAAAGATACTCTTCATCCAAAGGTTTAAGTGTCGATGCATTTACTATTGTTCCCTCTATTCCTTTAGATTTTAATCTATCCTCTATACTTAAAATCTCTTTTACCATACTTCCAGTAGCTATAAAAAGATTTTCTTTTCCTTTTCTTATCTCATTCCATTTTCCCAATCTGAATCTATTCTCTTCAGCTATATTATACTCTATCTCTCTAGGTATTCTAATTACTAGTGGTCCCTCTTGAAACTCCTTAGAAAACTCCAGCATCTCCACTAACTCCTTGGATGTGGCAGGTGCCATTACAGTATAATTTGGAATTGTTAAAAATACTGAAAGATCATACAATCCATTGTGAGTCTTTCCGTCCTCTCCTACAATTCCAGCTCTATCAACTATAAATCTAACTGGTAACTTTTGTAAAGATATATCGTGTATCAGTTGACTATATCCCCTTTGTAAAAAAGTTGAATAGATAGCTACATAAGGTTTTTTACCCTGTGTTGCCAATCCACCAGCAAAGGTTACAGCATATCCTTCTGCTATTCCTGTATCTATAGCTTTCTCTGGAAACCTCTTAAAAAACTCTCCCAAGCCTGTTCCCTTAACCATACCAGAACAGATAGCAAATATATCCTTATCCTCTTCAGCTAATTTAACTATCTCCTCTCCAAATATACTTGAATATGTCTTCATACTTGAAGCTGTAGTTCCCGTTTCCATATTAAATGGAGATATTCCATGAAACTTCTCCTTGTCCTCTTCAGCATAAGAGTAACCCTTTCCCTTTTGAGTTTTAATATGAATAAATATTGGACCCTCCATATTTTTTATCTTGTTAAGAGTTGAAAGTAGTTCCTCCATATTATGCCCATCTAAGACACCAAAAAATTTAAATCCAAGGCTCTCTAACATACTCAAAGGTAGGAAAAAGTTTTTTACCGAAGACTCCATTCTTTCCAATGTATTAGAAACTCCATCAGCTATTTTTATCTTTTTTATAATCCCTTTGACATCATCTCTAAAGTTCATATACTTCTCACTTACCATAAATTTCCCAAAAAACCTTGAAAGTGAGCCAACATTTTTTCCTATTGACATCTCATTATCATTTAAAATAATAATAAGATTTTTCAGTTTATTTCCACCTATATTGTTAAGTGCTTCTAATGAGTGTCCATTTGATATTGATGCATCTCCTACTACCACAACTACTTTTTTCTCTGGAGATCCCATTGCTATCCCTGCTCCTGCTGAAAGAGCTGTCCCTGCATGTCCAGATATAAATGGATCTGTGTCACTCTCTTTAGGATCACTAAATGGTCCTATTCCACCTCTTTTTCTTAGAGTATGAAAGTCTTTATCTCTTCCAGTAAGTAATTTATGGACATATGACTGATGTCCAACATCAAATAGTAATCTATCTTTTGAAAAATCAAAAACTTTATGTAAGCATAGAGTCAGTTCAACTATCCCAAGGTTAGAAGATAGATGTCCACCATTTTTACTCACTGTTTCAATTAGAGTTTTTCTTATGCTTTCTGCCTTATTATTCATTTCTTCTATATTCATCTCTTGTATACTCTTCATCTATCCTACCCCTGTAAATACTTCATGAAAACCAAACCAACTACTATTCCTGAAATACACCCAATCAATACCTCAAATGGTGTATGTCCCAAAAGCTCCTTTAACTTTTCACTTTTCTCCAATCCAAAATATCTCTCATATCTTTTCTGTCCTAATATAAGAGGTATCTTTTCAACAAACTGATTTATTACTCCTGCTTGTTTTCCTGCTGCCCTTCTAATTCCTGTAGCATCATACATAACTATTCCTGACAATATTATTGAGATAGCAAATAAGTCGCTACTTGTTCCATAACGAATACCTATGCATGTTGTTAAACAAGAAACTGTAGAACTGTGGGAGCTGGGCATACCACCTGTCTCCCACATTCTTCTTATGTTCAGTCTTTTTTCTATAAAGATTGAACTAATCACCTTATAAAATTGTGCTATAAACCAAGCTACAAAAACTACATCTAGTACCCTATTGCCAAAAATTATCCCGGGACTCATACTTATATCCCCTTACTTATATATTTTTTAATTCTAAAGAAATTACTGGTTTTTCTTCATTTTCTCTAAATAAGATTATAGTTCTTCCAATTATTCCTACTACTTCAAACTCTTTACATTGAGATAATTGCTCCATTATCTCCCCTTTTTCCTCTTCACAATTTTGAAGTATCTTAACTTTTATAAGCTCTCTTGAATCAATAGCATCTAATATACTTTGAATTAGATTATCTGTTATACCATCTTTTCCTATTCTTACTAATGCATCTAAATCGTGTGCTCTCTTTCTTAAATATGCTCTTCTTTTACTTGTTAATTCCATCTTCTTCTCCTTTTCTCCTATACTTCCATTATAATTGGTAATATCATTGGGTTTCTTTTTGTCTTATTATAAAAATATTTTGCTGCTATATCTCTTGTTAAATTCTTTAATAGACCCCAGTCTTTTGAATAATAGTTCTGTGTATCGTCTATTTTTTCTTTTATACTCTCTATCGCCTCTTTAATTATATCATCTGACTCTTTTGAGTAAACAAATCCTCTTGTCACTATATCAGGACCTGCAACTATCTTTCCTGTTCTCTTATCTAAAGTGAAAACTATTACTACAACTCCATCTTGAGATAGTTGTTGTCTGTCTTTTAAAACAATATTTCCTATATCTCCGACACCTAAACCATCTACAAGAGTGCAACCTGCATTAACTTTTCCCTTTATCTTTGCACCTGATTTTGTCACTTCTATCTTACTACCATTTTGAGCTATTATGATATTATTCTTAGGTACTCCAGTCTCTATAGCTGTATCTTTATGAGCCTTTAGCATCTTATGTTCTCCGTGAACAGGCATAAAATACTTAGGTTTTATCAGATTCAACATCAATTTTTGCTCATCTTTACTTCCATGACCAGAAACATGTATTCCTGCTATCTTTTTAAATACAACCTGAGCATCATATTTTAATAAATTATTTATATTATTGGATACTGCTCTCTCATTTCCAGGTATTGGAGTAGCAGATATTATTACTGTATCTCCCTCTTTTATCTTTATATGTTTATGCATATTTTTAGCTATTCTTGAAAGAGCTGCCATTGGTTCTCCCTGTGTTCCAGTACAAAGTATTACAACTTTGTTATCCTTCAAGCTATCAACCTCTGACAATGGTACCATCATATCATTAGGAACATTTAAATAACCTAAACTACCTGCTATCTCAAAAACTTTAACCAAGCTTCTTCCATCTATGGCTATCTTTCTTCCATACTCCTGTGCAACATTTACTATCTGTTGTAATCTATGTACGTGTGAAGCAAAAGCTGCCACTATTATTCTTCCTTTAGCTTTTGAAAACTCCACTTTAAATGCCTCTCCAACACTTCTTTCTGATGGTGTAAATCCATCTACCTCAGAGTTTGTTGAGTCTGAAAGCATTAGATCTACTCCTTGCTCTCCTATTTGAGATAATCTAGCAAAATCTACTCCCTCTCCATCTACTGGAGTTAGATCTATCTTAAAATCTCCTGTATGGAATACTGTTCCAGCTGGAGTTGTTACAAAAATAGAATAAGCATCTGTTATTGAGTGAGTTATTTTTATAAATTCTACAGTAAAGTATTTTCCTACTTTTATCTTACTTCTTCCCTTTACCTCTTTCATCTTAGGGATATCTTTTCCAAAACCATTTTCAAATTTTGATTTAGCTAGTGCAAGAGTTAATTTTCCTCCAAACATTGGAACACTCTTATCAATTTTTTGGTAAAGATATGGAATTGATCCTATATGATCCTCATGTCCATGTGTAATAAATAATCCCTTTATCTTATCTTTATTGTTTTCTAAAAAGCTAAAATCTGGGATAACTAGATCTATTCCTAGCAAGTTATCATCTGGAAATATAACTCCAGAATCAATTATTATAATCTCATCTCTATATTGGATTACAGTACTATTTTTTCCTACCTCTTCCAATCCACCTAGAGGAATAACATACATTTTCTCCTCTTTTGCACTCTTAATCTCTTTTGTATCACTTACTACTACTTTATCTAAATCTTTTACCTCTTTAGTTACTTTTTTAGGCTTTTCACCCTTTAGCTCTTTTATTCCAGCTTTAATAGCCTTTATTTTTTCTTTTATACCATCTACTCCACTAGTATTTTCTAGCTTTAATTTTTTTTCAAGTCTTCTTTTCTTCTCTTGATTAATACTGCCTTTTTCTGTCCTTAACATTTTCTCTCCTTTTTCCTTATTTTACCTCCACCATTACAAATTTAATTCTTAATTTCACTCTCTTTTTCTTCTCTTTCTCTATTTTTTATCTCTAGGTATTTATCAATAAATTTTCTCGTCATTCCTCCAGCAACAGCACCACCACCACCAGCACCTTCTAGTATAGTAGCAAAAACTATTTCAGGATTATCAGCTGGAAAATATCCAGCTACCCAAGCGTGTGTTATTTTAGAGTGAGCATTCTGAGCTGATCCACTCTTTGCTGCAACCTGCATTCCTGGTGTTCTTAAGACTTTGGTTGTTCCGTTGTCTTGAGATACAGTTGCCACTAAGGCATCATTTAATACATTATAATATGACTTTGGATATGTCTTTATCTTTTGTTCATGTAATTCTACAGGATAGATATTTCCCTTTGAATCTTGAAACTCCTTAACTAAGTGTGGAGTATAAACCTCTCCTCGATTAGCTATTGCTGCGTATACATTTGCTATTTGTAATGGTGTTACTAAAAGATATCCTTGTCCTATTGATAATAGTATAGTATCCCCTTTAAACCAACTACTTCCTATCATCTTTTTCTTCCAAGCTACATCTGGAAGTAAGCCTCTCTTCTCTCCTGGAATATCAATTCCTGTTCTCTTTCCCAAACCAAAAGAGGAAGCTGTGTCTATTATAGGTTTATGACCTATCATATCTGCATTTTTGTAATAGTATGGATTGGCTGATTCTACTATTGATTTTTTCATATCAGTATAACCATGTCCCCCAGCTTTCCAAGCTCTCCACTTCCATTTTCCTATTTGATAATACCCAGTTTTATCATAATATGTATCCTTAGGATCAACCCCATTCTCTAAAAAAGCTACAGCTGAAACTACTTTAAATACTGAGCCAGGTGGGTACTCCCCAGCTATAGCCTTATTTGAAAGTGGTTTTCTAGGATCATTTATAATCTTATTCCATTCATCATATGAAATCTGTGAGCTAAAAGTATTTAATGAGTAAGTCGGATAACTTACCAAGGTTAATATCTCTCCATTTTTAGGATTAATAGCTACAAAAGCTCCTGCTCTACCATCTTTTTTGAACTGTTGCTCCATATACTCTTGTAACTCCATATCTAAAGTGATATACATGTCCTCACCAGGTACAGGCATTTTCTTTCTTTCGACTTTTCTCTGTAATTTATTCAAAGCATTTACTTCAATATATTCAAAGCCATCTTCACCCTGCAGTTTTCTGTCATATTCACTCTCTAATCCATCTTTTCCTATGACATCTCTTGGACTATACCCCTCATCTTTTAGCTTTTCATACTCTTTTTCTGATATTTTTTTTACATATCCTATGCTATGTGCTGCCACAGAATCAAATAAATATCTTCTTTTTGAATATACTTGTACTTGTAAATATGGATAATCCATTAATTTTTCCATAATCTTATGGGCAACATCTGGATTTAAATCCTCTATTATTACATTCTCTCTAGTATATGGAAATATCTCTCCATATCTTATTCTCTTAGTTATAAACTCCTCTGGATACCCTGTTAAAGTGCTTATCTCCTTTACAACTTCTGGATTTTGCTTTCTCTCATAGAGATAAACCAATCTATAACCAGATCCATTAGTTACTATCAATCTCCCCTTAGAATCATAAATTTTTCCTCTAGGAGCATCTATTTTCTTTATCTTAAATCTATTTTTTTCCGAAAGATATGAGTATTCATCACCCCTTAGGACTTGAAGATACAACATTCTCATTCCTATAAGTATAAATACCAACAGCATAAAACCTTTTACAATTATATTTCTTGAGCTGCTGTCTTCCCCAAGTTTTATTCCAATATTCCTTCTTTTTATTTTCTTCATCTCTATTATCCTTTAATACTCTTATCTTTTCTTTTGGAAATACAAATATAAACATAGTTCAATACTACAAAACCTATGATATTAGCCACTACATATGTAGCTTTTAAATTTCTATAGGATAATATCGCATAGATAACTCCCTGTATTAAAGAAAAAATTAAAATATTACTCTTACTATATGATAAATGTAAAAACAAAAAATCTAACAGATAATAACTACAGATAAAAACTGTCATTATTATGAAAAAATCATTTGTTTGTAGTGATAAAATAAAAGCCATTATACCTATTATTAAGATATTTTTTTCTCTCTTTGCTCCTATTAAATAAACTAAAAAACTTAGAGCAACAACTAAAAAATTAGCATTAAAAGGCAAACTAACCTCTAAGAACACGCCTAAAATAGATAATACATATAACATATAACTTCCTACTTTACAATTATATTGATTTTATTTTTTAAATCTGACTTCTCAATTAAATTATCTATATTCAATACTTTAGAAATTTTATAAGCTATGAAATAATCCTCTGGTGCATACTCAATTATTGAGCTTTCTGCCTTACTCTTATCAGTTCCGCTCTTTATATTTTTATATCCATCTTTCTTTAAATTTTCCACAGCAGATTTAATCTTACTATCATTATCTCCTGTTACATCTATTGAAAAATCTATATTTTTCTCTTTTCCCAATACTATAACAATGTTAGCTAGTGTTGGTACACTAGGTACTTGTTGAATTTTTAAGTATTTTTCATTTATCTGCATAACTATCTCTTGAGCTTTATCTACAGATATATCATTAAGTATAATATAACTCTCATCTAAGCTATTTTCATAGTTAGCTGCATTATACTTAACTCCCAATTTCTCTTTTAATCTCTCTCCAGTCTTTCTAGCATAACCATTAATATCATTTCCGTTTAAAACATCTACTATTATATTTTCATTTACCTCGTTTTTATTTTTAGCGTTATTATACAATGAGTCAAACATTGAATACATACTTGAAGTAACTATGTATCTCTTATTATCTATAATTGTTTCAGGTATATTTTTTGAATTTCTAACATTTAATTTTACCTGTCCATAACTTACTCTCATATAGTTATTTAGTGAAACTGGTAATATTTTATTTACTACTTTCAATACCTCTTCTTCATTCTTATTATTTACCAACTCTCTAATTGTCTGTTCCTTATCTATGTTTATATCAAAAGGGATCTTTACTGCTAATCTATCTTGATAAACAGCTATTAAATTATCTTTTCCAATTATCAGATAACTACTATTCTTATCCAACTCTGGATTTTTTCTCAATGAATTAGCAAATAAAAAAACTACTAATGCTACTATTATAAATAATACTGTCAATATTGATCTCATTCTTCTATTCATCTGCTACTAACAACTCCTTCTCTAACGAGGTAATTTTTACTTCTATTATCTCATTTAATAATTTTTTGTCGCCTTTTACTTTAACCCTTAAATAGTTTTCACTATATCCATATAGGTATCCATCTATCTCCTCTTCAATAAGGATTTTTAAAGATTTTCCTATATACTTTTCCCTACTCTCTACTGCCATACTATTTCTTAACTCTTCTAGTCTATCTGCTCTCTCTTTTTTTATCTTTGGTTCCACTTTATTTTTTAAGGTATTTGCCAAAGTCTTCTCTCTGTCAGAGTATTGGAAAATATGGAGTCCTGAAAACTTAATCTTATCAATAACTCTATACGAGTTTAAAAACATCTCTTCAGTTTCTCCAGGGAATCCCACAATTATATCTGCTGTGTACTCCATATCCTTTACTCTTTCTTTCAATTTTAAAAGTCTACTCTCTATTAGATCACTTCCATAGTTTCTCTTCATAGCCTTTAAAACAGTATCATCACAAGATTGTAAAGAGATATGTAGATGTGGCATAAGATTCTCATACTTAAACATCTCTATAAATCTATCTGATATTTTATCAGGATAAACTGATCCTATTCTCACTCTCTTTAAATTTTCAATCTTTAAAATCTTTTCTAATAGATCTTCAAAGTTTATATCTTCCTCTAAATCTTCACCGTAGGCTCCTAAGTTGATACCTATCAAAATTACCTCTTTGAACCCTTCTACTACTAACTTTTCAATCTCTTTTAAGATATTCTCTTTCTTTCTTGATCTACTTCTTCCTCTTGCAAATGGAATTTTACAGTAAGAGCAAAAATTATTACATCCATCTTGTATCTTTACATATGCTCTTGACATCTCTCTTAAAGTTGCAAACTCATATTCAGTGTATTCATACTCATCAAAAATATTATCGTTTTTTAATCTATCCATACTTCTGTTTTCTATATCTTCTATAAAATTGACAATACCTTTTTTGTACTTATTACCAATAACATAATCTATATCTTCCATTTCTAACAGCTCTTTACTATTAGTTTGTGCATAACAACCTGTCACTATAACTTTTCCTTCTGGATTTACTTTTTTGGCTCTTCTTAACATATTTCTTGTCTTTCTATCTGCCACACTTGTTACAGTACAAGAGTTTACAACATAGATATCTGCCTTCTCGTCAAAAGATGTCTCTGTGTATCCCTTTTGTATTAATTGATTTTTTATACTTTCAGTCTCATACTGATTTACTTTACAACCTAAAGTATAAAAAGCCACTTTTTTATTGAAACTCATTTACTAAAACTCCTCCTACTACAATAGAAGCTGTCTCTGCTCTTAAGATCCTTTTTCCCAATGTTACTATATTAGCACCTTTTGATTTTAAATATTCAATCTCCTCTATATCAAAACCTCCTTCGGGTCCTACTATATAAAGTACACTTTCTATCTCACTCTCCTGTTTTATCAAAAGATTTTTTAAAGTATACTCCTCCTCACACTCATAGGGAACTATTACTAAATCATAATCAGACAACTTCAATTTATCTATTTTTGTTATCTCATCAATAATTAAAGGCTTCACTGCTTGACACTGTTTCAAAGCCTCTTTCACAATCAAATCCCATTTATCTTTTTTTTCCGCCACTTTAGCTACACCTCTTTTTGTTGCTAGAGGTATTATCTTGTGTATTCCTATCTCTGTAAGTTTTTGAATAGTTAGATCCATCTTATCATTTTTTAAAATTCCAATAGCTGCATCTATCTTTACTTTAGTAGAGAAGCTATCCTCTCTAATCTCATCTATTGATAAAGTTACAGACTTTTTATCTATCTCTATAACTCTACATAGATACTCCTTTTCTCCATCTACAGCTCTGACTCTCTCTTCTAATTTTACTCTAAAAACATTTTTTAAGTGATTAACATCACCACGATCATCTATTACTATCTTATTTTCAAAAATATTCTCTCCTGATATTATAACACTTATCACAGAATTCTCCTATATCATATCTTTATTTTTTATAAACTCATCTAAAGTTGTTTCCTCTAATATCTTAGTCATTGCATTATCTAATTTTCCCCATATGCAACTTCCAGAACAAGTTCCCTCACCACATACAGCTTTATGCTCTTCACTCTCGTTACAATCTATAACTTTTTCCTCTTCGTCCAAAATTTTATACAGTTGGTGTAGAGTTATCTCTTTAGGCTCCTTTGCAAGTCTATATCCACCATTTGGTCCTCTTTTTCCTTCGATAATATTCTCATTTTTCAACTTAAATAAAATCTGCTCTAAATACTGTACAGATATATGTTGTTCATCAGATATCTCTTTTATTCTTACTAATTTATTCTCACTACTCTTATCAGCAATATAAACTAAAGCCTTCAATCCATATCTCACTCTTGTACTTATCTTCATTTCTCACTCCTGCTCCTTCACTTTTTTAAAATGTTCATAAGCTTTTTCCGTTACAACTCTTCCTCGATTAGTTCTCTTTATATAACCTATCTTCACTAAAAAAGGCTCGTATACCTCTTCTAAAGTTCTTCTATCCTCTCCTAAAAGCAGAGAAAGTGTCTCTATCCCTACAGGTCCTCCACCATAATTATCTATTATAGCATCTATTATATCTCTATCTAGATCATCTAATCCTACTGAGTCTATTCCTAAAATGTCTAAAGCTTTCATTGAGATCTCTTTATTTATAATTCCATTACCTCTTATCTCACAATAATCCCTAACTCTCTTTAAGAGTCTATTGGCTATTCTTGGAGTTCCTCTACTTCTACTTGCAAGTTCCAAAGCTCCCTCTTTTTCAACTTTAACTCCTAAGATTTTTCCACCACGCAGTATTATTTGAGCCAACTCTTCCTCTGTATAATACTCCATTCTATGAGTAACCCCGAATCTATCTCTCAATGGAGAACTCAAGAGTCCAGCTCTAGTTGTTGCACCTATCAATGTAAAATTTGGCAATTCAATTCTTATTGAACGTGCTGAAGGTCCCTTACCAATTATTATATCCAGCTCTCCATCCTCCATTGCAGGATACAGTATCTCCTCTACTGTGTTATTCAATCTATGTATCTCGTCAATAAACAGAATATCATTCTCCTCTAAGGATGTCAAAATAGCTGCTAAATCTCCAGCTCTTTCCAAGACAGGTCCTGAAGTTATCTTCAAGTTTGCTCCCATCTCATTGGCTATAACTCCTGCTAAAGTTGTTTTCCCTAATCCTGGTGGTCCATATAATAATATATGATCTACAGAACTTCCTCTTCTTTTAGCTGCTTCTATATATATTGACATCTTATCTTTTAATGACTCTTGCCCTATATACTCTTTAAAACTCTTTGGTCTTAAACTCTTCTGTACCTCTATTTCATTTTCTAATTCTTGATCAGTAATTACTCTATCCACCTATTTTTTCTCCTCACATAAACATTCCAATTATAAATTGAACAAATCCTATCAATGCTCCCAAAATTGCTCCTATAACCTCTATATGTTTAAACTCCTTTTCAGCTAAACCATAGGTTACCTCTTCTAACTTTTCCAATGAGAAAGCATCAATGTTTTTTACTATTATTCCTTTAAAATCAACATTTTCTTCAACATAACTAGAAAAAGTAGCAAGTATTAACTCCTTGTTATCTAAGATAGATTCTTTTATCATCTCTTTTATCTTTTCTAACATATCATTGGATAAAAACATTGCTAACATTGGAAACCTTTTTGATATCTCACTTTGAAGTTTTTCTTCTAGTATTTTATCCACCATAAGACTAAGTTTTTCATCTAAATTACTACTATCTAGTGATTTTAAAATCTCTTGTAGTGATACTAACTCAGTTTGAATAACATCAGCTATACTCTCTCCTATTTGATGTTTTCTTTTAGGTAACAATCCCTGTATCTTAAACAGCCCAAAATTTATCTCTTTATATGGTCTAAAAAGCATCTTTATTGCTACATAGTTAGTAATCCAACCTATTCCAGCTCCTATCCCCACTATTAGCACTAATTTTATCAATATCTCTATGTTCAATTCTCTCTCCCTCTCTTAAAAATCTCTATAAAATTTCGACTATTTTTTTTACTATTCCAGTAAACTATTTTATCATAAATTTGAGTTTTTTTCAATTATATTATCCTTTTGAAATTAATTCTAGTTCTCATTTTTTCTCTATTTTAATACGTAAAAAGAGGAAAAAAATTATTACATTGAACGGTAAAAACTCTTTGAACTGTAACAATATTTTCCTCTTATTTTTTAAATCTCACTATTTAAAATTTAATTGCTCTTTAGAACTATTTTTGCTCAGATATAACTTTGTTTATTTCAGCTATTACAGCATCTGCATCTAATCCGTGAGCTGCAATTCCCTCTCCTAAAGTCTCTCCAGCTGCGATCATACAACCTACACATCCAAGACCATATCTTGCGAATACTTCTCTTATAACAGGATAGTTTTGAACAGCTACTAAAATATTTGTATCTTTTGTTACCATAATTATCACTCCTATTGATTTTTAAAATTATACACTACTATTATAATAAAATTTACTTGTTATGTCAACTTTTATTATAATTATCTTCCTACAACATTTAACAGGTCGTGTACTCTTACCATTCCAACAAGTTTATTGTCATCTATAACTGGTAATACAGTTATCTGACTAGGTCTATTTTCCATTAATTCTAAGGCATCTATCGCCATACTTTTAGAATCTGTTTTAGTAAAGTTTCTTGTCATTATATCTTTGGCTCTAAATGTAAAGAACTCTCCCTCTTTTGTCAAAGCTCTTCTTATATCCCCCTCAGTTATAATACCTACCATAAGATCTCCGTTCATAACACATACAGCACCTAAACTTTTCTCTGTCATAGTTAGAATAACATCTTTTATTGGACTCTCTTTATCACAGAATGGAAGCTCATTACCTTTTTTCATTATATCTTCAACCCTCATAAGAAGTCTTTTTCCCAAACTTCCTCCTGGATGATATACAGCAAAATTTTCTGGTTTAAAATCTCTTCTTTTTATCAGAATTGCTGCCAAGGCATCTCCCATAACTAAAGTACTTGTAGTTGATGACATTGGAGCTAAATTTAGAGGACAAGCCTCCTTACTAACTCCTATATTCAATACATAGTCAGCTGCTCTTCCCAATCTTGAATTTCTATTTCCTGTCATAGCTACTACCTTTGCTCCTATTTTTTGAATAGAGGGTAGCAACGAAACTATCTCATCACTATTTCCGCTATTCGAGATTGCCAATACAACATCATCTGAACCTATCATTCCTAAATCTCCATGTAACCCTTCAGCTGAATTCATAAATATTGCTGATGTTCCTGTTGAAGCTAATGTTGCTGCTATTTTCTTTCCAATCAATCCTGATTTTCCTATTCCTGTTACCACTACTTTTCCATTTGAATTTAGTATTAACTCTGTAACCTTTGTAATATCGCTATTTAAAGCACTTTTTACCCTTTGTAGCTCCTCTATCTCTGCATCAAATACACTTCTTGCATAGTCAACCTCATTAAACTCCATAGCTCTCCCCTTATCTTCCTTTTACTAAATCATCTATCTTTATTGCTACTTTTAATATTTCTTCTAAATCATCTAAAAATAACATATTTGGTCCGTCAGATTTTGCTTCATTTGGATTTGGATGAACCTCTGCAAATATAGCATCTACTCCTATTGCTAATCCAGCTCTCATAAGTGGGAATACATACTCTCTATCCCCTGAAGTCGCTGTCCCTAATCCTCCTGGTCTCTGTACTGCGTGAGTTACGTCAAATACTACTGGATAACCAAATTTTCTCATCTCCATAAAAGATCTCATATCCACTACCATATTGTTATATCCAAAAGTACTTCCTCTTTCACAAAGTAAAATATTTTCGTTATTACTCTCTTCCATCTTTGTAACTACATTCTTCATATCCCAAGGAGCTAAGAATTGACCTTTTTTAATATTTACTGGTAATCCTGTTTCAGCTGCTGCTAAAAGTAGATCTGTCTGTCTACATAAAAATGCTGGAATTTGTAGTATATCTACAACTTCAGCTGCTTTTTTACACTGCCAAGTTTCATGTACATCAGTTATAACAGGTAGATCATACTTCTCTTTTACCTTTTTCAATATCTCCAGTCCTTTTTCCAAACCAGGTCCTCTAAATGAGTGTATTGATGATCTGTTAGCCTTGTCAAAAGAAGCTTTAAAAATATACTGTATTCCCAGTCTATCACAGATCTCCTTTATCTTTCCAGCCACTTCCATCACTAGTTCTTCTGATTCTATTACACAAGGACCAGCTATTAGAGTAAATCTTTTATTTCCACCTATCTCTATATTCTTTCCAACTTTTACTACCTTTACCTTATCTACCATTCCCCTTATCCTCCTATTTTTTTCTTTACAATCTCTCTTCTTGCTATCTCTCTATCATCAAAGTGTATCTTTTTTCTTCCTAAAATTTGATAAGTCTCATGCCCTTTACCAGCTATTAAGATAATATCATTTTTTTGAGCTATTTTTATAGCTTCTACAATAGCACACTCTCTATCCTCTTTTACTATATAGTTATTTCCGTCCATTCCTTTCAACACATCTTCAATTATCTTATGTGGATCTTCAGTTCTTGGATTATCAGATGTCAATATAGCAATATCACTAAGATCTTGTGCTATTTTTCCCATTATTGGTCTCTTGGTAGAATCTCTATCTCCACCACAACCAAAAACAGTTATCACTCTTCCCTTTTTTAACTCATTGATACTGTTTAAAATATTCTCAAGTGCATCACCAGTATGAGCATAATCTACTACAACAATGTAGTCTTGTCCACAGTTAACAAGCTCAAATCTTCCAGGTGCCCCCTTCAAGCTCTCCAATCTTTTTAAGATACTTTTTACATCTACACCCAATTTTAAAGCTATACCTATAACTCCCAAAACATTGTATAGATTGTATCTTCCTAAAATAGCTAACTTAATCTCATAACTCTCTTTTCCTATTTTCAATCTTACCAATTGACCATCACTATGAAACTCTAGGATCTCACCCATCAAGTCTGCTTCTCTATTCAAAGAGTAAGAGTATCCTCCAAACTCCTCATACAATCTCTCTCCATAAGGATCATCTATATTGATAGCTGTACTATCCTTACACTTTGTCATTGTAAAAAGTTTTCTCTTAGCTTCAAAATAGTTTTGCATATTTTTGTGATAATCTAAGTGATCTAAAGTTAAATTTGTAAATGATGCAACATCAAACTTTAGCATATCCACTCTTCCTAAAGAAAGAGCATGAGAGCTAACCTCCATAACTAAGTATTCTAAACCTTTATCTACAGCTTTTTTACACATTTTAACTATATCTAATGACTCTGGTGTAGTATTTGGAGCCTCTATTATCTCATCTCCAATTTTATACTCAACTGTCCCTATTCTTGCAACTCTATCCTCTCCTAAGATAGATTCCAATAGGTAAGTTGATGTTGTCTTTCCATTTGTACCTGTAATTCCTATTATTTTCAATCTATTTTGTGGGTAGTTATAAAAATTTGAAGCTATTATCCCTAAGTTTTTTCTTAAATCTTTAACAAGTATATAATCTATCGGAAACTCTAATTCTACCTCTTTAGAAACAATAACAGCCTTTGCTCCATTTTCTACTGCTTGTTTTATATATTTATGTCCATCTACTATAGCCCCTTCCAAAGCTATAAAAATATCACCTTTTTTTATCTTTCTTGAATCATATTCAATTCCAGTATACTCTGATCCTTCTGATGATTTTTGAAGTATTCTATACTCTACTCCCTGCAGTAAATTTTCCATAACTCCTCCATATTACTTGATAAATTCGATATTTATAGTATGCATTCTCTCTCGATAATCATTGACACCTTTATCTAAAGTATTTTGTAATTTAGAGTACTCTTTATTCAATTTTTTTATCTCATTCCAATCAGGTTTCTCTTTTCTCATCTCCATCTGAGTTTCCATTCTTATGGCGTTTATCTTTTTCTTTATCACATTGAACTCCTCTAAAAACTCAGCCCTCATTCTTGTTACTTCATCTCTCTGTTGGGTAGTTAAATTTTGAATAAAAATAATCCCCGTTTCATCACAAAATCTCTCATTCCCTAAAATATTTAGTTTAGATACAGTAAATAACAATATACATATGCCTAAATATTTCATAATAGTCCTCCACATTCATTTTCTTCATTATATTAAATTAGTGTGGCATCCTTGTGACGTATTTTTTTAACGCTACTATACACTTTTTATCTGCCAATCTATCTCTTTTTTCCCTATATTTCTTAAGATTTCATTTATCTTTTTAAAGTGATCACATCCAAAAAATCCTCTACTTGCTGAGAGTGGACTAGGATGTGGTCCCTCTAATATAAAATGTTGTTTATTTGTTATATAACTCTTTTTCTTTCTAGCATTATTTCCCCATAGCACAAATATTACTGGGTCTTCCCTGTCATTTAGGTGTTTTATCACATTGTCAGTAAATATCTCCCAGCCCATACCAGAGTGTGAGTTCGCCTCTCCTGCTCTAACAGTTAATGCTGTATTTAAAAGAAGCACTCCCTGCTCAGTCCAAGGAATTAGATACCCGTTATTAGGTATCTCCAATCCCAATTCAGCTTTTAATTCCTTATACATATTTAATAGTGAAGGTGGTATTTTTACCCCTGGATTTACAGAAAATGCAAGCCCATGTGCTTGATTAGGTCCATGATAGGGATCTTGTCCCAAGATCAATACTTTGGTTTCCTTATAACTTGTTAATTTTAAAGCTGAGAATATATTCTCCATCTTTGGATATATAACTCTAGTTTTATACTCTTCTATTAGAAATTTTCTTAATTTTTTATAATACTCTTTTTCAAACTCATCTTTTAAAATTTCATCCCAATCATTACCAAAAGTTACCATAACTCCTCCTGATCTCTTCTATTTTGCTATTACCATACAATTTGGAAATCTCTTTCTTATTCCACAGTTTGAACACTTAGTCCTACACTCTGGAGTTAAAGCCACCTCTTCAGCTTTTTTCAATTCCTTCTTTAAAAACTCCTTATCTACACTTATATCAACTATATCCCAAGGAAGTTCTCTCTCCATATCTCTAGGTTTTAAATACTCATTCTCCTCCATACCCAACTCTTCTATAGCATTTTTCCAGATATTAAAATTATCTTTATAATCATCTAATTTCGCTCCATTTTTCCAAGCAAGTTCTATTAAGTCAGATATTTTTTCATCACCTCTAGATAGGAATCCCTCTAAGTATGATTTTTTCATATCATGTATTTTTAAATTGCAACTTTTCTGCCCTCTAAATAGATCTCTTAACATAGTGTGTTTTCTCTTCATCTCTTCAAAGTTCATCTGCTCTGCCCATTGGAATGGTGTATGAGGTTTTGGTACAAAGTTTGAAACACTAACTGTAACATTTAATCTCTTATTTATTGGTCTACACTTATCCACAACTTTTTTAGCTAAATCATATATCGCTTTTACATCTTCATCAGTTTCAAATGGAAGTCCTATCATAAAATAGAATTTTAATGTCTCCCAACCACCTCTAACTGCAGCTTCTGCTGTTTCTAATACATCTTCTTCATTTACACCTTTATTTATAATATCTCTCATTCTTTGTGATCCAGCTTCTGGTGCAAATGTAAATCCTGTTCTTTTACCACCACTGATATCTTCAGCTACCTCTACAGAATGTGTATTCATTCTAAGTGAAGGTAGAGATATACCTAAGTTTCTATGATCATATCTATCTTTTATAATTTTAATCAAATTATCAATTTTACTATAATCACTACTACTTAGTGAAGAGAGTGATACCTCTCCATAACCAGTATTTTTTATCATTCTCTCTATCAATTCAACATTTTTGTCTAAACTTCTCTCTCTAACAGGTCTGTAAACAATTCCAGCCTGACAGAATCTACACCCTCTAGAACATCCTCTCTGTATCTCTACAGTTGCTCTATCATGTACTATATTTATATATGGTACTATCTGATCTTCATAGTACTCTACATCATCTAAATTACTTACAATTGATCTCTTAATCTTTTTATCTCTCTTATGTATTGAAGGAACATAAACTCCATCAAAGTCCTTTATAAGTTCTAGCTTTTCAACCTTGCTCCTGTCTTTATTTTCAACTAAGATCTTAGCAATCTTAGTCATTACCTCTTCTCCATCTCCAATAACTATAAAGTCTAAGAATTTTTCCATAGGAATAGGGTTTACCATACAAGTACCACCTGCCATTATCAACGGATACTCCTCTCCTCTATCCTCTCTTCTCAAAGGTATTCCTGCTAAGTCTAAAGCATTCAATACATTTGGATAACACATCTCATAAGAGAGTGAAAATCCAACTACATCAAACTCTTTTAAAGGTGTCTTACTCTCTAATGAGAACATTGGAACACCGTTCTCTCTCATAATCTTTTCCATATCTTCCATAGGTGAAAACCCTCTCTCTAATGAGAATCCTTCCACTCTATTTAAAATACTATACAGTATTCTTATTCCTAAGTTTGACATTCCTACTTCATATATATCTGGGAAAAACAGACACATTCTAGCATCAAACTTCTCCTTGTGAATACTATTGATCTCATTCCCCAGATACTGTCCCGGTTTCTCTACTTTTAATAAATATTTATCTAAATCTACTCTCATTACATCTCCTTAATCTACTCATCATCTAACTTTTGAAATCTTTTTAAATATATATCCTTTGAACTAGAGTGATGTTCTCTTGCCAATTTTGCTAACTCCATATCTATATTTTTTAATTTTTCATAAGAGATTTCGCTATGATTCTCTAAACTCTTCTCTCCAATCAAAACTTTCTTTACCCTTCTGTATAAAGAAGCATTATACTTTCCACAGTCGTGCAATAGAGCTAATTTTTGATACAACCTCTTATCACCTAAAAGCTCATCATCTTTTACCAATCTGTACAATCTAAAGGAGTGTATCCTATCATATCTACTCATATTTTTAAATATCTCATACTCCTCTGGTGTTAAGACTCTTTTTATCTCATTGTTCCATTCCTCTTTATATCTTCCAAATATAAATAACAATCCCTGCCTTATTCTAGCTATCATATCTCTCTCACAACTATAGTTCCATAAGTTTTCTTAAGAGCTTTGATATTTTTTCCATTTTTACCTATTAACTCTCCCTTTTTACTCTTTAGGGTATAAAATATATAGATACTTCTGTCAGCATTACTCTCTATCTTTTCAACACTCTCTATCTTTAGATCACTGATCTCTTCAAAGATATTTCTCTTTAATTCATCTTCTAATATAATCTTACTAAGAGTAAGATATTTTCCTTCTATTGCCTCTTTTTTTCCTGTTAAAATATAGCCTGACATCATTCTAACCTGTTTTGGCATAAAAGAGTTTCCAGAAAAGTATAGTTTTCCATCTCTATAATTTATCTCTACCTGTCTAATATGCTCCTTTAACTCCAAGCCTTTCTTATCAGTAAACTCGCTTACATCATATTTTCCAGAAAGCTTTTTACATAAATTTTCTATCTCTTCAAGAGTATTTTTTACTCTCTTTCTAGGATACTCGTAGATATACTCTCTTCTTTTTATACATTCAGGAAAAACTAGATTTGGAAGTGTTTTCTTTATCATTGTAACTTTTAAATCACCATTGGATAACTCATTAAATCTATCCTGTAACTCCCTCTTGTCTCCACTGTAATTACTACTTACATAGAGGATATTTTCTGTAGCACTCACCTCAGCATCTGTTCTTCCAGCTTGCTGTACTCCCTTTGCCCAGCTAAATCCTACCTTCTCCATCACTTCTCTAAAGTAACCCTTTACACTTCTCTTTCCTGCCATCTCATCAAATGATTGAAACTTTGTTCCACTATATTTTACATAGAACATGTAACCAAACTTCTCTGTTTTTTCAATTGATCTTATATCCATTCTATCCCCACACTTGACTAACTAATTTTCCATCATTATAAGTTGTAGTTACGTCTACTTCTCCGTTTTCACGATATTTTACCCAAACACCATCTTTTTTCCAATTCTTATATTTTCCCTCTTCTAAAATCTGTCCATTCTCCCAAAAATACTTCCATATTCCTGTTCCCTTACTTAAGTCACTCTTATACAATATCTTTCCATCTCTGGCAAAAGATTCCAAACTGATAACCTTATCATTTTTATAAACTACAATTGATTTTAACTTTCCATCTTCATAATAAGCTCTCTGCTCTCCTTCAACCTTATTATCCTTATAACTCTCTTCCAGTACCACAGTACCACTGTCTGAATACCATATCTTAGGACCTTCTAATACTCCATCTACATATGACTCTGTATACTCTACTATATCCCCTAAAAATAGAGCAAGTTTACCTGTATAGGCAGTTTTTTCATCTCCAGCATATATTTTTCCATCATTTCCAACTCTTTTTACAGATAGATCTTCTATTCTAACTTTATCCTTTACATCTTCTATTTTTTTTACTTCTGGCTCTTTTTTCTCCTCTACTCTTACCTCTTCTTTTTTTATAGCAGATTTATTCTCTAATGGAACCATCTCTTTAAATTCAGATCCAAACAGTAGCATTGAAACAACAACATTTAATATGATTACAATTCCTCTTTTCACTCTCTTCTCCTTTTTAAAAATATATACTATTTATTATACTATTTTTTTTATGAAATTTTAATATATATTTTACTTATTTAAGTGAAATCTCAATTTTATACACAATTTTTTTACTCTTCCAAAAAAATAGGGAAAACAGAATCACTTAAGTGACTGTTTTCCCATTTCTCTCTATCTATTTTATTTAGAATAGTTAGGTGCTTCTTTTGTTATAGTTATATCATGTGGGTGACTCTCTCTTAGTCCTGCACCTGTTATTTTTATAAATTTACCATTTAATTTTAGATCCTCTATTGTTGGAGTTCCACAGTATCCCATACCTGCTCTAATTCCTCCACAAAGTTGGAATACAACATCTTTTAAATTTCCTTTGTAAGAGATACGTCCCTCTATTCCTTCTGGAACTAATTTTTTTGCATCATTTTGGAAGTATCTATCTTTAGAACCTCTCTTCATTGCTGCTATTGATCCCATTCCAACATAAAGTTTGAATCTTTTTCCTTCAAGAATAATCTCTTCACCTGGTGCTTCTTTTGTTCCAGCCAATAATCCACCTAGCATTACACAATCTGCTCCTGCAGCTAAGGCTTTTACTATATCTCCAGATAATTTTATTCCACCATCAGCTATTACTCCAATTCCTCTCTCTTTACATACTTGGAAAACATCATTTACAGCTGTTAATTGAGGTACTCCTACTCCTGCTACAACTCTTGTTGTACAGATAGATCCTGGTCCAATTCCAACCTTTACAGCGTCTACTCCTGCCTCTATTAGATCTAATGCAGCTTCAGCTGTAACTATATTTCCTCCTATTAAGTTTAGGTTAGGAAAAGCTTCTCTAATCTCTCTTATCTTTCTAATTACTCCAGCTGAGTGTCCGTGAGCTGAGTCTACTGTTATTATGTCTACTCCTGCTTTTACTAGTGCAGTTACTCTCTCTAATGTATCAGCACCTATTCCTACTGCTGCTCCTACTCTTAAAGTTCCATGTGAATCTTTACAAGCATTTGGATATTCAGCTAAGTTATCAATATCTTTTATTGTGATTAACCCTTTTAAATATCCATTCTCATCTGTTATTGGTAATTTTTCTATTCTGTTTGATAGTAAGATCTCTTTAGCTTGATCTAAAGTTGTTCCTACTGGAGCAGTTATAAGATTTTCCTTTGTCATTATATCTCCAACTAGTTGCTCCATATCTGTATGGTATTTTATATCTCTGTTTGTTACTATACCGATAAGTTTTCCTTCACCCTCTATTACAGGTAATCCAGAGATTTTATATCTTCTCATTAAATCCTCTGCTTGTCCAACTGTACAATCAGCTGTTAAAGTAACTGGATTTCTGATCATTCCACTTTCAATTCTTTTTACTCTATCTACTTCTGCAGCTTGATCTTCAATGCTCATATTTTTGTGTATAAATCCAATTCCACCTTGTCTTGCTAAAGCAATGGCTAAGTCTGATTCTGTAACTGTATCCATAGCTGCACTTAGAATAGGTACATTTAATACGATATCCTTTGTAAGTCTTGTTTTTAAGCTTACCTCATGTGGTAATACTTCTGATTTTGCTGGTATTAGCAATACATCATCAAATGTTATTGCCTCTTTTACTATTTTTCCGTTCATTTGCAACTCCTTTTAATATATAAAATATAGACTAATTAAGAACACCACTAAAATTTTTTTAAATTTCAGATATTATAGCACAAAATATTAAAATTTGTAAATAGTTTTTAAAAATAATTTTATTTTCTGTAAATATCGATTTTTTGATATGGAATCTCTATATTATTTGCATCAAATTCTGCTTTTACAATCTCTGTAAAGTCAAATTTTGCGTCCCAATAGTTCTCTTTCTTTACCCATACTCTAAATATAAAATCAAGTGAACTTGCATTTTGAACACTCATTCTAATATTAACTGGCTTATCTTTTAACACTGCTGGATGTTCATTTGCAATTCTATTTAATATCTCTTTTACTTTATCAGTTGAAGTATCATATGATACAGAGAAAACCATATCCAATCTTCTCTCTGGATTTCTTGAAACATTTGTTATAGCATTATTTGCTAATTGGCTATTTGGAACAATTATAACTCTATTATCTACAGTTGTTAAAATTGTATAAAGTATTTGTATCTTATCTACTGTCCCTTCAATTCCACCATTAGCTACTATATACTCATCTTTTGTAAATGGTTTAAAAAATAGTATCAATAATCCTCCAGCTAAGTTTGCTAAACTTCCCTGTAATGCCAAACCAACAGCTAAACCTGCTGTTCCTAAAACAGTTATAAGAGAAGTTGCTTTAACTCCTGCTATTCCAATTATTAAAAAGAATAAAACTATGTACAATAAAGTTTTTAACATAGAGCTTGTAAAACTCTCTAATAAAGGATCCACATTTTTTCTTTTTAACATCTTTTTATATGTTGTGATTAAAACCTCAACTAATTTTGGCCATACTGTAACTACGACTATTAAGATAACTCCTCTCACTATTAATGTTGGTAAGAAAAGAAATAATTTGTTTAAAAATTCTGCTACTACTAAGTTCATTTTTTCCCTCCATTTTTTTTTATTTCCTCTATATTTCTTCATTATAACTTTTTTTATAATATATATCAATCTTTTTTGGTAAAATTTTTTTTATGTTATATAATAGTAAGTAGTTATTACTTTAAATTTAAGGAGGAGATTTTTATGTATACTTGTGATTCATGTCAAATACATGCTTGTAGAACTGGTGATTTAACAAAGGCTCCTAGCAACTGCCCTTGTAGAGAACTTGAAAAAATTCAGGAGTTAAAACAATACTATCTTGAAGAGGAAAATATGAAATTAGCTCATAACTCTGCTCTTGTTGAAGCTGAAGGGTACTGTCAACTTACTAGAGTTCAAGAGATTATACTTTTTGCTCAAAAATGTAATTTTAAAAAATTAGGTTTGGCATTCTGTATTGGATTATCTAAGGAAGCTCAAACTTTTGCTAATATCTTGAGATATCACGGTTTTGTAGTGGAGTCTTTAATCTGTAAAAATGGAAGTATTAGCAAGGAACTACTCAATATAGATAGAGATCATCAAGTTAGACCATATTGTGAATTTGAACCTATGTGCAATCCTATTGGGCAAGCTAAACTTTTAAATGAAAGAAAAACAGATCTAAATATTCTATTGGGACTTTGTGTAGGACACGATAGCTTATTCATCAAATATTCTGAAGCACCAGTTACTGTATTCGCTGTCAAAGACAGAGTACTTGGACACAATCCTCTAGCTGCTATCTACACTTCAAATTCATACTATAATAAAAAACTTTTTAACAAGGGAGAAAATTAATGTCTATTAAAGAAAACTCTATATGGATAAACAATAAAAACAAGAGAGAGTATCAAGTTATAAAAGAAGCTATTGACTGTACTAATGAAAGAGACGGTTTAATTGTAGTTGTCTACATTTGTAAGGAAGCTGAAGGAAAACTTTTTGTAAGAGAGAAAGAGGAATTTTTAACTAAGTTCTCTCCTAAAATTTAGAATAGAATAAATTTAAGAATAATAAAAAGAGCAGATAATCAATATAATCATTAAAATAAAACTCCTAAGTTAATTTCAATGAGTTATAAAATCTGCTCTTTATTTTTAAAAATTTATTTTAACTCTTCACCCTCTGTTTTAGCTATTACAATAGTACAAACTGCATCTCCAGTTACATTTACCATTGTTCTAAACATATCTACAAATCTATCAATTCCCATTACAAGTCCTATTCCTTCAAGTGGAAGTCCTATCTGTACCAAAACCATTCCCAACATAATCACACCTACACCTGGAACTCCTGCTGTTCCTATAGAAGCTAATGTAGCTGTAAGTATTATTGTTATATAATTTCCCATTGTTAAATCTATTCCATATATCTGTGCAATAAAGATAGTTGCTACTCCCTGCATTACTGCTGTTCCATCCATGTTTATAGTATTTCCCAATGGAATTGTAAATGATGATATGGCTTTAGATACTCCAAAATTTTCCTGCATTGATTTTAATGATGAAGGTAGACAAGCACTACTTGAAGCTGTAGAGAAACCAACCATCATAGTTGGAGCAAAATTCTTAAAAAATTTCATTGGATTATACTTTCCAAAAAGAACCAATATCCCTTGGTAAGTGATTAAACAGTGAAGTGCTAAGATTATTACAACACCTATAAAGTATTTGAAAAGAGGTAGTAATGCAACATAACCTAATGTTGTAAATGTTTTAGATATCAACCCATAAACCCCTAAAGGAGCGAATATCATTATCATCTCAACCAATTTTAAACTCAATGCATTTCCTTCTTCAAATATTCTTTTGATATTGTCAGCTTTACTTCCTAAAAGTGATATTGCAATCCCTACCAATATAGCAAAAACTATGATCTGTAACATATTTCCATTCGCCATAGCTTCAGCAGGATTTATAGGAATCATATCTAGTAGTATATCTACAAAAGGTTTAGTTTTAGCTATAGTTACCTCTGATGTTGCAATCTCTCCTATATTAACACCTCTACCAGGATTTATGATATTTCCTCCAACTAAAGCTAATACAACTGCAACTGCTGTTGTTGAAAGGTAAAATGTCAATGTTTTTATCCCTATTCTTCCTAACTTAGTAACATCCTCTATTCCAGCAGCTCCAATAACCAATGAGCACAGTACCAATGGTACAACCACCATTCTTATAGCTCTTATAAATCCATTTCCTAATAGATTAAATACAAAATTTACAATATAATTATTAACTATTACATTGTCCTTTAGAGGATGTAATACCAACCCTGTAATTATCCCCAGTATCAAAGCTATAAAAATTTTAGTAGTCAAGTTTATCTTTTTGCTCATTTAACAGTTCACCTCTATTTAAATTTTATTTTCATTTTATAAAAATATAAAAAATATTTACTATAATAGTATAACACATTATTTTAAAAATGCAATTATATTTTTTAATTTTTTGAAAATATTTTTTTATTTAGAGTTGTCATAAACTTTTTTCATAAAATCATACCATCTTTTATACTCTTCTCTATGTATGCTCTCCTTTAAAAATACAAAATTAAACTCTCTCTCTTCAAAAAAGTTTTGTAAATTTATTGTAGCAATTTTCCTAGTTGCTATCTCCTTTTCAACTGCTCTTTCATATATAAACGAAATTCCTTTATTCTCTTTTACCAACTCTTTTATCAAACTTATATTCTCAAGCTCATATTTTTTACTAAAATTACTCAAAGATAGATTGTTATCATATAGTATCTTTTCAAAAATATCTCTTGTTCCAGATCCACTCTCTCTCAATATTATTCTCTCTTTTACAATGTCCTCAAACTCTGTAACTTCTGTAGCTATCGGATTATTAGCAGCACATATTCCAACAAATTTTTCCTTTGAAAAAAGATAGTTTTCATACTCAGTTTTTTCAAAAAATCCCTCTATAAATGCAAAATCTATATTTCCTTTTTTCAATTCTTCTAAAAGCTCACTTGTATCCCTTATTATAAATGATATATTTACCTCTGGATATTCAGTACAAATAGCTGAAACTATCTTTGGTATTATATATTCACCAATTGTAAATGTCGCCCCAAAATGAAGTGTTCTCTTACTTGGATCCATCTCTTTAATTTCAGCTTTTATCTTATTGGCATCTGAACTCATAGTGATTAAATATTTATATAATGCTTCTCCCTGCTCAGTTATTGAAAGAACCTTTTTATTATAAGAAAATAGTTTACATTCATAAAACTCTTCTAAATATTTAATATGTTGACTCACAGCTGGTTGAGTCATATGTAAATTCTCAGCTGTTTTAGTATAATTCCTTGTTCTACATAACTCTATAAACGTGCTAACCCTGAAATCTAACATCTTATCACCTCTTATAATTTTTTCTTATATTTTAATAAATATATATAATTTTATTTTATGATATTTTTGTGATAAAATCAATACATAAATAAAAGAAACTATTTTTAATTAATATTTTAGGAAGTTACTATGAATTTTAAATTTTCCAATGAACAAGAATTATTTTTATCTAAAGTTAGAGAGTTAACAGCTAAAGAGGTTGCTCCTATAGCTGCACAAATTGACAAGGATGCTTCTTTCCCTTTTAATTCAATTAAAGCATTAGGTGCCAATGGTGTTATGGGAATTCCATTTGATAAAAAATATGGTGGACTTGGAATGGATAATTTAACTTATGTAGCAGCTGTTGAAGAGTTATCAAAAGCTTGTGCCTCTACTGGTGTTATAATGTCAGCACACACTTCTCTTTGCTCTTGGCCTATATATACTTATGGTAATGAGGAGCAAAAAACAAAATATCTTATTCCTTTAGCAAGTGGAAAGAAATTAGGAGCTTTTGGTTGGACAGAATCTGAAGCTGGAACTAGAACAACTGCAGTTAAAGAGAATAATCATTACACACTTAATGGAAAAAAAGTTTTAATAACTAATTCACATGAAGCTGATATCTTTGTGGTATTTGCTAAAACAAACTTTGAAGATAACAGCATCTCAGCTTTTATTGTTGAAAGAGGAACTAAAGGATTCTCAGTTGGAGAAGCTGAAGATAAAATGGGTGTAAGAGGTTCATCTACTGCTGAATTAATCTTTGATAACTGTGTTATCCCAGAAGAAAATCTACTTGGTAATTTAGGAGAGGGATTAAAAGTTGCTATGACTACTTTAAACGGAGGTAGAATTGGAGTGGCTGCTCAAGCTGTTGGAATTGCTCAAGGAGCTTTGGATTCTGCTATTGAATATGTTAAAAATAGAATGCAACTTGGAAAACCAATATCACATCACCAAAACATTCAGTTTGTTATAGCTGATCTACAAACTAAAATAGAAGCTGCTAGATTTATGACTTACAGAGCTGCTACTATGAAAGATTTAGGAGAAGACTATGGATATATGGCATCTATGGCTAAACTATTCTGTTCTGAGGTAGCTATGGAAGTTACTACAAAAGCTGTTCAATTATTTGGTGGAAATGGATATTCTAAAAAATTCCCTGTTGAAAGAATGATGAGAGATGCTAAAGTTACTGAGATCTATGAAGGAACTTCAGAGGTTCAAAAAGTAGTTATAGCTGCTCATATGGGTATTAAATAGTAACCAACTAAAAAAGAGAGGTTTTACTTTATAGTAAAACCCCTCTTTTTTTATACTATTTTTGTTTTATCTTTTCTACTGCTCTAAATAATCCACCAACTACTGCACTAGGAATTAACCAAGCTAATCCATAATCTTGGAATGGTAATTTTAAATAGAAGCTATATAGAGTTGCTGGACAATATCCTAACATTTGTAATGTCTCTATTCCACCAATAAATCCAGCTCCAATTACACAACCTATAAATATTCCTCTATCGTCAAAATACTTTTTAAAGAAATTTAGCACAATTAAAACTATAGCTATTGGATAGATAAATGTTAATATCGGAGCAGCAATCTTCACTATTAAATCCACTCCAAAGTTAGCAAAAATAAGACTTACTAATATATTTACTACAACTATTTTTTCATATTTTGTATTGAAGATTGAACTAAAGTAATCTCCAACAGTTGCTGTAAGTCCAATAGCAGTTGTCAAACAAGCTCCTGCCACACATACTCCTAATAATAAGTTTCCACTCTTACCTAAAAGTTTCTCAACAATTGCATTTAAAAGTTGTGTTGTTCCCTTATTTTCTAATACTGATGTTGATGTTGCCCCTATATAAAGCAATCCTCCATATACTATAGCCAATCCTACTACAGCTATAGCACTAGCTTTTAAAAGAAATATCAATTGATCTTTTCTCTCTAAACCTTTATTCTTGCCATTTATTGTCTTTAAAATTATACTTGCAAATATTATAGCTGCAAGTGTGTCCATTGTTTGATAACCATTGTAAAATCCAAATCTAAAATTATTTTCTGTCCCTGTAGAGATCAATTCTCCTATTGGAGTAGTTACCCCTTTAAAAATTATTATAGCTAAAACTATTAAAAGGATTGGAGTTAAAATTTTTCCAATTCTATCAATTACAGCACTCTCTCTTAAAGAGAAAAGTAAAACTATTCCAAAGTAAATAAGTAAAAATATAAACTTTACAGTTGAATTCCCCATTCCTACATATGGAGTCATCATAACTTCAAAAGCTGTTGCCCCTGTTCTTGGAATCGCTAAAAAAGGTCCAATAGCCAAAATTAGAGCAGTGTTAAACACTCTACTAAACATTGGTGATACTCTATCTGAAAAGTGATCCAATTCAGTTCCTGCAAATCCAGATGCTATTATCCCCATCAATGGAAATCCTATTCCCGTAATAAAAAATCCAAATGCTGCTAACTTCCAATTATCTCCTACTATATATCCAACTGTAGGTGGAAATATTAAATTTCCAGCTCCAAATAACATTGCAAATAGTGCAAATCCCGTTAATACAATATCCTTAGTCTTATAAATTTTTCTCACTCCTTTATTTAAATTATTTTTTTATACTATTTTTTTAGACATAAATGACTTAGAAAGTATACCATTTTTTATAAGATTCGTCAATTTATATATTTCTATCTTGCTTTTATTATGACAAATTTAGTATAATATAAATATACATTTATTTTAAGGAGGAATGTTTTATGTCAGTATTATTTATTAATTATCCTAAGTGTTCTACTTGTATAAATGCCAGAAAATGGCTAGAAGAGAATAAAATAGATTTTGAAAGTAGACATATTGTAGAAAATAATCCTACTAAAGAGGAATTAAAAAAATACATTGCTCTTAGTGGACTACCTGCAAAAAAGTTTTTTAATACAAGTGGAATCTTATACAGAGAGATGAATTTAAAAGAAAAACTTACAACTGCTAGTGAAGATGAGATGATAGAAATTCTATCCTCTAATGGTATGTTAGTTAAAAGACCTTTAGTTATTTCTGACAAGGGTATTTTAATCGGTTTTAAAAAAGATAAGTGGGAAGAGTTTTTTAAATAACTTATTATGGAGGTTCATATGAAAAAACTTTATGAAATTGATAGAGAAATTTTTGACGCAATAGAATTGGAGAAAAAAAGACAAAATGAGGGAATTGAACTTATTGCCTCTGAAAACTTTGTATCTGAAGGAGTTTTGGAAGCTGCTGGAAGTATTATGACTAACAAGTATGCTGAAGGGTATCCTGACAAGAGATATTATGGTGGTTGTGAATTTGTTGATGTAGCAGAAAAATTAGCAATTGAAAGAGCTAAAAAATTATTTAATGTAAACTATGTAAATGTACAACCTCATTCTGGATCTCAAGCTAATATGGGTGTATATAAAGCTCTTCTAAACATAGGAGATACTATTTTAGGTATGAAACTAGATCATGGTGGACACTTAACTCATGGTAAAAATGTAAACTTCTCAGGTAAAGACTATAACATTGTATCTTATAGTGTATCTCAAAATGATGAGAAGATAGATTATGACGAAGTTGAAAAGATAGCTTTAGAAACTAAACCAAAACTTATTATTGCTGGAGCTAGTGCTTACTCAAGAGTTATTGACTTTAAAAGATTTAGAGAGATTGCAGATAAGGTTGGAGCTTACCTTATGGTTGATATGGCTCATATTGCTGGCTTGGTTGCTGCTGGTGTACATCCATCTCCTGTACCATATGCAGATGTAGTTACTACAACTACTCACAAAACTCTAAGAGGACCTCGTGGTGGTATAATTATGACTAACAATGAGGAGATTGCTAAAAAAATAGATAAAACTATTTTTCCAGGTATACAAGGTGGTCCATTGATGCATATTATTGCTGCTAAAGCTGTGGCATTCAAAGAGGCTCTATCTTCTGAATTTATCGAATACCAAAAACAAATTGTAAAAAATGCTCAAACACTAGCTAAAGTTTTAGAAAAAGGTGGACTTAGAATTGTAAGTGGTGGAACTGACAACCATATGATGCTAATTGATGTAAAATCTAAAGGTTTTACTGGTGCAGAGGTAGAAAAAGCTTTAGATAAAGCTGGTATTACAGTTAATAAAAATGGAATTCCATATGATACTGAAAAACCTATGGTTACAAGTGGAATTAGAATAGGTACTCCTGCTGTGACTACAAGAGGTATGAAAGAGAGCGAAATGGAGATTATTGGTCACTTTATCTTAAAAGTTATTGATAATATTAAAAACGATAGTGAGTTAGCTAAGATAAAAGATGAAGTTAAACTATTCTGTTTAAAATATCCATTATACATATAGATGTACATAAAAAAAGAGAGTTTCAAACGAAACTCTCTTAATTATTTACTTGACTAATTATAAAGCTGCTTTTGCAGTTTCTGCTAATTTAGCGAACTCAGCTGCATTGTTTAAAGCGATATCTGCTAATACTTTTCTATCTAATACGATTCCAGCTTTCTTAAGACCATTCATTAATGTTGAATAAGTTAATCCATTTAATCTAGCTGCTGTATTAATTCTGATGATCCATAATTGTCTCATTCTTCTTTTTGTTACTTTTCTATCTCTTGTTGAATAAGCTGCTGCTCTCATTGTAGCTTGTTTAGCTTGTTTTATAACGTCACCAGAAGCACCTCTAAATCCTTTAGCTGTTTTTAAAACTTTTTTATGCTTTCTTCTTCTAACTATACCAGTTTTAACTCTCATTACTTTTCCTCCTAATTATTTCACACAAAAATCTGATTTTATGATAAAACTAATTATCTTCCTGCTCCATATGGTAATAATGCTTTCATATGTCTTGTTAAAGTTTCAGTTACTACGAAATCTTTCTTTAAGTTGTTTTTTCTTTTTCTATCTTTCTTAGTTAAGATATGGCTTTTTCCTGAATGTTTAACTACAAATTTACCTGTTCCTGTAACTTTAATTCTTTTTTTAGCTCCTCTATGAGTCTTCATTTTTGGCATAATAATGTCCTCCTCTCAAATATCTAAATCTGTTTTATTATTAATTATTTTTTAGGTGATAAGATTATATGTTTTTGCTTATCGTTGTATTTTTTATCGGCTTCAGCTATTTCAGCAAATCTTTCTGCTATCTCATCAAGTGTATCTACACCTAATGTAGCATGCATTTTCTCTCTTCCAAATAACACTAATGTTACTTTTACTTTATTTTCTTTCTCTAAGAACTTTTTAATTTGAGATACTTTTGTATCTAAGTCATGACTATCTATTCTAGCTGTTACTTTTACCTCTTTAACAACTGTTTGCTTTTGATTTTTCTTAGCTTCTTTAGCTTTTCTTGTCTGCTCATATCTGTATTTTCCAAAATCCATTATTTTACATACAGGTGGCTTTGCAGTAGCTGCTATCTCAACTAAGTCTAATCCCTCTTGTCTTGCTAAGTCAAGAGCTGCATTAGCACTCATAACTCCTAATTGTTCTCCAGAAGATGAGATTATTCTAAACTCTTTTCCTTTTATTTTTTCATTAATTCTAATTTTATCAGTAATAGTAAGCACCTCCATTTTAATTATAAATAAAAAACAGGACAAACTATGCCCTGTATCTCAACTTTTATAATAAACAATGTTACTTCTCATTTTTAAAAGTCAACCCTGTGTAAGCTTCTAGTGCCCATAAGGTGAGAAACAGGTAGTTTCTTCTTTAATATTTATTTTATTACTTTTATAATTATACGTTATTTTTTACAAAAAGTCAAGGATTTTATATTTTTTTGCAACTACCCATTTATTTTAGCTTTGAGTAAATTTATACCCAAAATTATAAAAATTGTTCCAGAAATTTTATTAATTATCTTTCCAAAATTTTTATTTCTTTTTAGAAATTTTGAGATAAGTGATGCAAAAATTGAAAGAGATACACACCAAATTCCAGAGATCATAAATGATGTTAATCCTAAAATAGCAAATGGCAAAGCTCCATATGTATTTTCATTATCTACAAACTGTGGTAAAAAAGCTAAGAAAAACAGTGCAACTTTAGGATTTAAAACATTTGAAATTACCCCTTGAACAAAAGATTTTTTTAAATTCTCCTTACTCTTTTCTCCATCACTAATCAACATATCCTCTTTAGATCTTATACTTTTAATCCCCATATAAACAAGGTAAAGTGCTCCTAAACTCTTCACAATATTGAATGCAGTAATTGAATTTTTTAATATTATAGACAGTCCAAAAGCTGCTAAAAAAGTGTGTACTAAGATCCCTGAACAAACTCCTAATGCTGAATAGATACCAGATTTTCTACTATTAGATATAGATTGTCCCAATATAAATACAGTATCCGTTCCTGGGATCAAAGCTAAAATTATACTAGATGTAATATACATTCCATAGTTAATTATACCAAACATAAATTTCCCCCTATATCACAATATAAAAAAAGAGAGTCCATACTCTCATTTTAACTATAAATGGCGCGCCCGAGAGGAATCGAACCCCTAACCTTCTGATCCGTAGTCAGACGCTCTATCCAATTGAGCTACGAACGCGTTTTATAAAAAAAGGGTAGATACTCTACCCGTTTGATTCAAATGGCGGTGAAGGAGAGATTTGAACTCTCGGTACCGTTTATAGGTACTCTCCCTTAGCAGGGGAGTGCATTAGGCCACTCTGCCACTTCACCGTTTATGGCGGAAGATCAGAGATTCGAACTCTGAAGCCTTGCGGCGCCGGTTTTCAAGACCGGTTCCTTACCAATTAGGATAACCTTCCAAGCACATAAGATAATATCATATATTTTTTATTTTGTCAAATATTTTTTTATTTATTATTGCTATTTTGGCTCATTTCCTTAGATTTTTTTATAGTTTCAGTTGCAGCTTTTATAATCGCTCCTCTAAAACCACTCTCTTCTAAATATCTTACACCTACTATTGTTGTTCCACCAGGTGAACATACATTGTCCTTTAACTCTCCAGGATGCTTACCACTCTCTAAGAACATCTTTCCACAACCAATTAGAGTCTGTCCTACTAATTTATATGCATCACTTCTTGGTAATCCCTCATATACAGCAGCATCTGCTAATGCTTCTATAAACATAAACATAAATGCTGGTGATGAACCTGAAGCTCCTATTACAGCATCAAATAGCTCCTCTTTTGTCTCAATTGCCATTCCTATTTTTTCAAATAACTCTTTGAAGAAAGCCTTCTCTTCATCTTCAATATTCTCATTAAAAGCATAAGCTATACATCCCTCTTGAACCATCAAAGGTAGGTTTGGCATAGTTCTTACTATCTTACTATTTCTATTATCTGTCTCCTCTAAAATATCTTCCATAGTTATTCCAGGAGCCATAGCTACCAATATTTTCGTGCTATTTACTGAATCTTTTATCTTATCTATCACATCAAAATAAACGTTTGGTTTAATTGCTAAAAATACAACATCACAATTATCAATAACCTCTACCTCTTCTTTAGCTTGGTTTACTTGATAAGTATTAGAGATATAATCTCCCTTTAATTTATCATACACATAAATATCAGCCTTTTCTACTAATTGAGAGTTTATTATCCCTTTTAGAAAAGCCTCTCCCATATTTCCACAACCTATAAAACCTATTCTTTTCATATTCGTCTCCTTATTTATCAATATAGATATTAAATCTATCTGTAATTTCTTTTAATTTATCCAACTTATCTACCACGTTTTCCTTATCTTCCATTCCTAGCTTCATTAAAAGAGCATTTATAATCACTGTCCCTGGTACAAATGTATATGCCTTTTCTCCATTTTTAGTTGTTAATACTAGATCTGAAATATTTCCCAATGTTGAATCTTTTTTATCTGTTACAGTTATAACTTTATTTCCATGCTCCTTAAAGAACTCTGTAACCTGATAAGTAAAGTTAGTATATGGGTGAAAAGAGATTGTAAACAACAGATCATTTTTCTGAGTATATAGTAATTTATCTGTAAAGTCAGAAGCTCCAGATATCATTAACTCTACCCCTTCTCTAAATTCCTTTAACATAAAATATAGATAATAGGCTAAAGCATATGAACCTCTAGCTCCTAATATATAAAGTTTTCTACTATCTTTTATCCATCTAACAGCTTGATCTAAGCTTTTTTCTATCTCTAAAACATCCATCTCTTGAAGTAACTCTATATTTGTTCTAATCATATCTTGTAATATATTATTACTATTGTCTATTTCAGTGATACTATTCTTTAAACCTTTCATATATGAAGTTTGTTGCTCTACCTCTTTTTGAAAGATTTTTTGAAAATCTGGATAACCTTTAAATCCTAAACTTTTTGAAAATCTCGTTATTGTTGCTGGACTTGTTTCCGTTTCTTTAGCTAATTCATTAATTGAAATAAAAGAGACTATACTTTGATTGTATCTTATGTATTCAGCTATTTTTTTAAAGCTTTTACTAAAAGAATTATAATTATCATCTAAGTATTTCAATACTTGTTTCTTCATAAAATTACCTCACATTTTGAACAATCTTATTCTTCTATACTCTATTATAAGATATAAATAATCTATTTGCAAAGTAATTTTTATTTTTATCCTTAACTTACCATTTTTGTTTCATTTGAAATATTTTCAAGGATTTTTTCATTGAATATTCTCTCCAAGTATTTGAATGTATTATCTAAGTTATTAGTTTTGATAGTTATCTCATTTCCCTTATAAGCAAATTTAATACTAAATATCTTATTACAATTTGTTACCTCACATATTAATGTTACTCTATTAAATGTTGTTTCCCATTTTTTATTTCTTATCAATATCTTCATAATATTCCCTCCATTTTTATATTTAGTAATAGATAACTATATTTATAGATATATATTATAACTAATATCTAAATTTGTCAATACCCTATTTTATTACTTGATATTTTGAGAAAAATATATTATAATTATTTATATATATATATAGGAGGTATAGTAATGGATTTTAAGACATATATAAAAACAAAAAGAGAAGCTCTTGGACTAAGTCAAAATAAAGTTTCAAAATTAGCTGGTATAACTCAATCATATTATAACGGTATTGAAAGAGGAGAGATCAAAAATCCTCCTAGTGAAGAAGTTCTTGATAGCCTTATCAAAGTACTATTACTTACTCCTTCTGAAGGTGAAAAACTAAAATATTTAGCTGCTATAGAGAGAACTCCAGATATTATCTTAAATGAGCTTAAAAGATTATCTGATGAGAAAGAACTCTCTAAAAGAAGAGTTATAAAGGATATTAGCAATAATAACACACTAATCCCGCTTTTCTCTAGAATAAGTGCTGGGATAGGTTTGATCACTGATGAAGAGCCTGTTGATTTTATCTCACTACCTGGAATAAGAAATTCTGATAATGTTTTTGCTATAAATGTAAAAGGTGACTCTATGGAGCCTACTATTAAAAATCAATCAATCATTCTTTGTAGACAGGGAGAGGAGTTAAAAGATGGAGAGGTTGGAGCATTTCTAGTGAATGGTGAATCATTTGTTAAAAGAATAAAAGTTACTAAAAATTTCTTTGCTTTACTTAGTGATAACCCTAATTATCAACCAATCTATGTATATCCTGAAGATGAGTTTAAAATTATTGGAAAAGTTTTAAAAGTTATTAATAATGTTAAATAGTAAAAGAGGAAAAAAGTTACTGCCTATACAGTAATTTTTTTCCTCTTTCTTTATTATCTCAATTTTCTATCTAAAAAAGATAAATGCTCCATTTCTTCCAGAGCTCTCTCTATCTCGCCTATAAGAGTGAAACTCTCCCTCATAGCTACATAGCTCATTCAATATTATATTATTTTCATCTATTCCAAATTTTACTAGATCTAAGTAGACAAATTTTTGGTTATCATATAGAATTTTTCCATTTTCATTTTTAAAACTATAATCTATCATATCTTTAGGATATTTTTCTTGAAATTTTTTAAGGAACTCCTCTCCCACTTCGTAATTTTTAGAGGATATACCTATACCAAATGCCACTTTTATATCTTTTAAATTACAACCATATCTCTCTACCATCATCTCTATGGCTTTTTTTCCTATTCCTTTAAAACTACCCTGCCAACCTGAATGAACAAGAGCAATTATCTCCTTAACACTATCAACTATATAAATAGGTAAACAATCTGCGTATTTTGTATAGATAACAATATCTTTTCTATTGGTTATAAAACCATCTGTATCCTCAAAATAGAGTTTATCCAAGCTTTCTATTATCTCTATATTATCACTATGTGTTTGATGTCCCGCTACAATATTTTTCTCAATCCCACCAAAATCCTTTAAAAATCTCTCTTTAGGAAGCTCTAAAACATTTCCATAATTTTTTTTGGTATATATAGCTTCTATTCCCAAGTTTTGAAACTCTTTTAGAACTAAATAGTTTTTCTTTTCTACAAACATAAACTACTCCAATTCAGCCTTTAATTTTAATGTTTTATCTAAATTTCTCATTAACTTTTCAAAATCTTTAAAATATAGAGATTGCATTCCATCTGATGTTGCACACTCAGGATTCTCATGTACCTCTACCATAGCACCATCAGCACCTGCAATCACTCCAGCCAAAGTTACTGGTTCTACTAGACTACGTCTTCCTGTTCCATGACTAGCATCTATTATTACAGGAAGATGTGATTTTTCTTTTAAAAGTGGAATAGCATTTATATCTACAGTATTTCTTGTTATTGTTTCAAAGGTTCTTATCCCTCTTTCACATAGGATTACCTCTTTATTCCCATATGCAACTATATATTCAGCTGCCATCAATAACTCTCTCATTGTAGCACTCAATCCTCTCTTTAATAAGATTGGTTTATTGCATCTTCCCAAAGCTTTTAGCAAAGAGAAATTTTGCATATTTCTTGCACCTACTTGAAAAATATCTGCATATTTTTCTATCAATTCTATATCATTGCTATCCATAACCTCTGTTACCACAAGCAATCCATACTCGTCAGCTGCTTCTCTCATATATTTTAGTCCGATCTCTCCCAATCCTTGAAAATCATATGGTGATGTTCTAGGTTTGAAAGCTCCCCCTCTCAATACTTGAGCTCCTGCTTTCTTTACCTCTCTAGCTATCTCAAATATTGACTCTCTACTCTCTATAGCACATGGCCCTGCCATAACTAAAAAATTTCCTCCACCTATTTTTTTCCCCTTTATCTCTACTATAGTATCCTGTGGTTGAAACTCTCTACTTACAAACTTATAACTCTTCCCAATTGGAACTAACTCATCTACTCCATCAAAAGAGAGTAGTCTGTCTAGATCTACTTTATTTTTATCTCCAATTATACCTATTTTATAAAACTCTTCCTCTTTTCTTATTATGCTCCCCAATTTATTGTCACTAAGGAACTTTAGAATCTCTTCTTTTTCATGTTCACCTATATCTTTTTTTGTTTTTATATACATAATTTTCTCCTAATCTTTTATTTAAATTATACTTCGTAATTAGAAAAAAGAAAAGTATTATCTTTTCTTTTTCTTAGGTATCGGAAGAGGTTTTAGTGGAAGAATATATGTAACACCTGGATTCATATCCAATCTCATTTTTACACACTCTTTATTTCTCAAAAAATACTCTCTTATTTTTGTTCTTATAACTGGTGTGCTATCCAAAAATTTTGAGCCATACCCATGTATAACTACTATCTCTTTTCTCATACCTTTTTTATATAAAGCATTATACTTTGTTATAAATACTCTCAAAGCATCATCAAAGTTCATATGATGTAAATCTATCTCATTATACATGAATAAAATCCTCCTAAAATGATAAAAAAAAGAGTCCTTTCGGACTCTTTCTACTTCTCTTATTACTCAGCAGCGATTGCTCCTACTGGACATCCTCCAGCACAAGCTCCACAGTCTACACAAGCATCTCCGATAGCATATTTTCCATCATCAGTTGCTGATATAGCTCCTACTGGACAAGTTCCTTCACAAGCTCCACATCCGATACAAGTATCTTTATCTATTACGTGCATTCAAATCCCTCCTAATAAAATTTTTAATTCTTTCTTTTAATTTACTTGAGTTAATTTTATAACATTTTCCTTAATTTGTCAAGTATAATTTAAAAAATATTAATTGATTGTGAACACTAATATTTTGATTATTGAAATTTATTTTTTTAAAATTAACTAACAATAGTTTAAACCTCTCTCTACTTCTCTTTTCTATCAAAATAATGAGTGTGAAGTAGTCTATGAGCAACTTCATTATTAGCTTCACCTATATATCTATCATAAAGTTTCATTACACTCTCATTTTCATTAGATTCTCTCAATTCTTTATGATAATCTATATCTTGTAACCCTTCTGCTCTTTTTTTAACTATCTCAAAATTACCGTGATGATATGGTTGTCCACTTCCACCAACACATCCACCTTTACATGCCATAACCTCTATAGCGTCAAAATACTCTTTTCCAGATTTTATATCTTCTATCAATTTTCTAGCTGCTCCCAAACCATGAACTACTGCTACTTTCAATTTAATCCCAGTCACTTCTATCTCCGCCACTCTGACCTCTTGGAAACCTCTTAAATTTACAAAATCTAAATCTTCCAATTTTCCATCACTTAGCCATTCATAGAGTGTTCTAATTGCCGCCTCTAATACTCCACCTGTTCTTCCGAAAATATCAGCTGCTCCTGTTGACTCACCCAATGGAGAATCGAATTCCTCATCCTGCATCTCCAGAAGATCTATATTATACTGTTTAAATAAACGTCCTAACTCCCTTGTTGTTATAGAATAATCTACATCTGGTATACCATCTGTTGCAAGCTCCTCCCTTGAGGCTTCATACTTTTTAGCTGTACAAGGCATTATTGAAACACAGATTAAATCTTTTCTTTCTATCTCCTTCTCTCTTGTCCAAAACTCTTTGGAAATTGCTCCAAAAATTTGTTGTGGAGATTTTGTACTGGATAGATTATCTCTCAATTCTGGGTAATTAAGCTCTACAAATCTTATCCAAGCAGGACAACATGAGGTAAATAATGGTAATTTCACACCTTTTTCACCCTTTAATTTAGATAAAACTCTTTCTTTTAGTTCTGTTGCCTCCTCAATAATAGTTACATCAGCAGCAAAATTTGTATCAAAAACTGCATCAAAACCTAATTTTCTAAGAGCAGTTACCAATTTAGGAGTCATATCTATACCTGGCTCCACTCCAAAAAGCTCTCCTATTGCTACTCTTACTGCTGGAGCAACCTGTACAATAACTTTTTTATTTGGATTCATCAGATCTTCTACCAATCTAAAAGTATTATCAGTTTCATACAGAGCTCCCACTGGACAAACAGCTACACACTGACCACAGAAGGTGCAATCTGTCTCTAGAAGATTTCGATTAAAGGCAGTATTTACAATGACATTAAAGCCTCTATCAACACCTGTTAATATTCCACAACCTTGGATATTTTCACACATTGTTTCACATCTTCTACACATAATACATTTAGTTGTATCTCTAGTTATTGCAACAGAGTATTGTTTATCATATCTTCCCTCTTTACCTTCAAATCTCATCTCTCTAATTCCAAATGAGATTGCTAATTTCTGTAATTCACACTCTCCATTTTTTCCACAGATCAAACAATCTTTGGGGTGATCTGATAACATCAACTCTAAAACAACTCTTCTCTTATGCATAACTTCTGGAGAGTTGGTTATAACTTCCATCTTCTCCTTTATTGGAGTGGTACAAGAGGGAACTAATCTACTCATTCCTTTGACTTGAACAACACAAATTCTACAAGAAGCACAATCATTTTTATACCCTACCTCTTTCATCTCCATATAACACAGATGTGGTATGTATATTCCAGCTTTTAAGGCAGCATTTAAAATTGTAGTTCCTTCAGGTGCTACTACTAATTTTCCATCTATTCTAAGTCTTATCATCTTCATATAACTTCACCTATTCCATTATAATTTTATAATTGCATTGAATCTACAAGTTGACATACAAGCTCCACACCTTACACATTTCTCTGTATCAATAGTGTGTTTTTCTCTTACCTTACCGTCAATAGCTTTAACAGCACAAACTCTAGTACAAGCTGTACATCCTCTACATGCATCTGTAATTACATAAGTTATCAATTTTTGACATACCTTAGCAGTACATCTTTTTTCAATAACATGATCTATATACTCATTATAAAATTTATCTAAAGTAGATAATACTGGATTAGAAGACGTCTGTCCCAATCCACATAATGAAGTTACTTTTATCGCTTCTGATAATTCTTTCAATAATGCTAAATCCTTTAATTTTCCTTTTCCTTGAGTTATTCTATCCAATATCTCATACAATCTTGTATTTCCAATTCTACAAGGTGTACACTTTCCACAAGATTCATCTAAGGTAAATTCTAGAAAAAATTTTGCAACAGATACCATACAATCATCTTCATCCATTACAACCATTCCTCCCGATCCCATAATAGCTCCCTTACTTGCCAAGCTATCAAAATCAATTGGAGTATCTAAATCATCCTCATTTAAACATCCTCCTGAAGGTCCACCTGTTTGAACAGCTTTAAATTTTTTTCCACCCTTAATTCCTTCACCAATTTCAAAGATAATCTCTCTCAAGCTAATTCCCATTGGAACCTCAACTAATCCAACATTATTTATCTTTCCAGATAGAGCAAAAACTTTCGTTCCAGGTGATTTTTCAGTTCCTACCTCTCTAAACCAATCCACTCCATTTAAAATTATTCTTGGTACATTAACTAAAGTCTCAACATTATTTACAACAGTAGGCATATTCCAAAAACCTTTTTCTGCTGGATATGGAGGTTTTGAAGTTGGTTCTCCCCTTCTTCCTTCCATAGAGTGTATCAACGCAGTTTCCTCTCCACATACAAAAGCTCCTGCACCAAATTTAATCTCTATATCAAATGCAAAGTGAGTTCCAAAGAGATTCTCACCTAAATATCCATTTTTTCTTGCAACCTCTATAGCTTTTGAAAGTCTTTCAACTGCCAATGGATACTCTGCTCTTATATAAACTAAACCTTTTGTTGCTCCTATAGCATAACCTGCTATTAGCATTCCCTCTATCACAGAGTGAGGGTCTCCCTCTAATATAGATCTATCCATAAATGCCCCTGGATCTCCCTCGTCAGCATTACAAACAATATATTTTTGTTTGGCATCATTTTTAGAGGCAATTTCCCATTTTACTCCTGTTGGAAATCCTCCACCACCACGACCTCTCAATCCTGAATCGACAATATTTTTTATTACAAACTCACTACTCATTTCTGAAATAGCTTTTTTTGCTGCTTTATATCCATCATTTTTTAGAAAATCATCCAAACTTTCTGGATTTATAAAACCACAATTTTTTAAGACTCTTCTCTCTTGTTTTTGATAAAAATTCATTTTTTTATAATCAGTAACAACCTCTTTTGTTATTGGATCTTTATATAAAATCCTTTCAACTTTTTCATCTTTTATAATATCCAATTCAATAATATCCTTCACATCTTCAGGCTTTACCTCTATATAAAAATTATTAGCTGGTAATATCTTAACAATTGGTCCTTTTTCACAAAATCCAAAGCACCCTGTCAAAACAACCTCTACACCCTCTATTTTTCTCTCTTTTAATTCCTTTTCCAAATTTTCTTTTATTAATCTACTTTTAGATGAAAGACAACCAGTACCACCACATATCAATATTTTTTTACTCATATGTCCTCCTAAAATTACCCTTTAATTTCTACTACTGCATCTCTTTTTCTCTATATTTCTCTATTATTCCCTTTATATCCTCTGGCTTTACCTTTCCATGAACATCTTTTCCTATGAGCATTACAGGTGCCAATCCGCAAGCTCCTACACATCTCAAAGAATCTAAAGAAAATAATCCATTTTCTGTTACCTGTCCCAACTTTATTCCTAATTCTTTTTGAAGTGCTTCCAGTATTTTTTCTGCTCCTCTTACATAACAAGCTGTTCCTGTACAAACTGATATAGGGTATTTTCCCTTAGGAACCATTGAAAAAAAGTTATAAAAACTTACTACTCCATATACTTTTGATACTGGAACTCCTATCCTTTCTGCTATAAACTCCTGAACCTCTTCAGGTATGTACCCAAAAATCTCTTGGGCTCTATGAAGTATTATGATTAGTGAACTTTTCTTGTCTTCAAATGTAGATATATATTCCTCCAATTCTTTAAATCCAATATTATCCTTACATATCATAATTCATACCTCCTTATATATTTCTAATTTTATCACGTTATCTATAAAAGTCAAACTTTATGATTATTTTTTACAAAAAATAAAAAAAAGCTTAGCGAATTCCTATCCTCCCAGGAGGCTTCCCTCCAAGTACTTTCAGCGTTTATGGGCTTAACTTCTAGGTTCGGAATGTGACTAGGTGTATCCCCATAGCTATTTTCACTAAGCAATAATTATTAAATTAATGCTTGGCAAGTTCCTATCCTCCCAGGAGGCTTCCCTCCAAGTACTTTCAGCGTTTACGGGCTTAACTTCCAGGTTCG